>CAYWDW010000538.1:0-4607 GCA_964457105.1 uncultured Heliobacteriaceae bacterium | reverse complement strand
GGTGCGCGTGCTGCCCGAAGACAGGTACAACAAGATCATGGCGATGATCAGGGAAGGCAAAACCGAAAAGCCCAAACCTGCGGCGGAACACAAGCACGGCGAATGACGACGAAGCGGCATCGCCGCGCGCAGAACATGCCGTCCATTGCCCTGCCGTCATCGCCTCGTCGGATGGCGGCACCGGCCTTTTGCCGGTGCCGGTCTGATGCTACCATCCAGACTGTTCAGCTTCAGTCCGGCGGGGCCGCATCAGCGCTGCTGACAGAAACCGCTGACATTCAGTAGTTCGTCAACAAAGTTATCTGACATCTTCCTTTCCCCGATTTTCTTTTAAAGACAAGGCAAAAAGGAAAATGTCGGAAAGGAAAGTGTCAGATAACTTTGGTGACGAACTATTCAGCGCCGCCAATGACCTGGCATGACATGACACATCAGATGAGAACGCTAATCGGAACTACAGCCTGCCTGCTCGTTGTCAGCGCCCTGCTGTTTGCCGAAGTGCAGGGCAGTCTTGATGCCGGGCGCGCGCGCGACCTGCTGCGACATCTCGGCGGCGGCGAACTGCCAAAGGATCAGGTGCGCATCAAACGTCTGCTGCCCGGACTGACCGGCAGCGAGATGGTGGTCGAGGCGCAGATCGAAACTGCCTTTCGTTTTGCGCGCACTGACGTCGGCTGGCAGCCGGTCGAAATTCGCCTGGGCGACCGCCAGTGGGAATCGCTCGAACTGGTCGCTGAAGCCGTGCGCCACGAAAAAATCAGACGCACGACCGACCTGATGCAGCAGCTTGCTGCCGGGCTGGAAGCTTACAAAAACGCGCACGGCAGCCACATTGTGACTGATGATTTTCTCAAAGTGCTGGATCAGTTGCCGCCGCAGTTTGCCACGCGGCGCAATGACCTGTGGGGCAGTCAGTTGAGTTATCGCGGCACGGCGAGCGGTTATCAGTTGATTTCAGCGGGGCCGGATCAGCAGTCGGGCACAGCCGATGATCTGCTGATGGAAAATGGCGCGATGCGTTCAGTGGCGCAGTGATTGCCTGTCCTTTCAATGACTGAGGGCGCGATGAACCAACTCTCTGCCGCCACGCAGAAATCGCTGGCGGCGCGATTCACATTCACCAGAACCATTGTCGTGCTGTTCGGCGTGACGGTGGCGGTTTACCTGCTCGTGGCCCGCATCGTGTCGCTGGGTGCCTCGCGTCAGGCTTCGACGGAATTTTATGAGGCTTTTCGTTATGCGGCGCTGGTGATGGTTGGCGGCGGGGTGCTGGTGGCGATGCTGCTGCGGCGCGTGGTGCTGTCGCGCGGGCAACTGCAAATGGTCGCCAGAAAGGGCGTGCCCGCCGTTCTGGGCAGGCTGAGTACCGTCTCAATTATCTGTGCTGCGCTGGGCGAGGTGATTGGTATACTGGGCCTGGTCGGCACTCTGTTGACGGGCGATTCGGGTTTCAGTCTGCGGCTGGGCATGGCGGGCCTGCTGCTGATTGCTTACGGCTTTCCGCGTCGCTGGGAGTGGGAACGGGTTGC
This sequence comes from uncultured Heliobacteriaceae bacterium, assembly GCA_964457105.1. Classification (GTDB taxonomy): domain Bacteria; phylum Acidobacteriota; class Blastocatellia; order RBC074; family RBC074; genus DASRDU01. The sequence continues at coordinate 3,078 of CAYWDW010000538.1, read as the reverse complement.
CGCTGCGGCTCAGGCGGCCTCCGACGAGGCGGCGACTCCGCGCGAAAGAATTTTTCAGTAAAGCTGCCGCGCCCGATGACGGGCAACAGTGATGTCGGTTTCATCGAGGATTTCAGATGTCTTTCAGTAATCGCAAACCGGGAATGGTCATGCTGGCGGTCGGGCTGGTGGTTCTGATGGCTGCGCTGGTCAGTGGCCAGACCGCGACGGGCAGCGCTGCGCCAACTGTCGCCGCGCAGGATCAGCCGACCCTGCAGCCGACAGATCCGGGGGCGAAAAAGCGCGCTTACCTGCGATATATGGAAGCTCATCAACTGCTCGCGCAACGGCCCCCGGCCATCAGGGAAGCCCTGGCCGCTTTGCGCGAAGTGATCCGGCTGGACCCGACGGCGGCTGAACCGCACGCTGACCTGGGCGAAGTCTACCTTTTTTACACGCAACGGCTGGACGATGCCGAACGCGAGGGACTCGAAGCCATCCGGCTTGATCCTGATTCGCTCAACGGGCACAAGCTGCTGGCGCGTCTTTACATCTTTGCGGTGCGCATTGAAAAGCAGCCGCGCCCTGAACTCGTCAATCGCGCCATTCGTGAATATGAACACGTCGGACGCCTTGATCCGGGCAATGCGGAAGCGTGGGCTTTTCTGGCCGATCTTTACGAATCCAAAAAAGACGATGCCCGGCAGCTTCAGGCGCTGGAGCGATGGGCCGCCGCGCCGGTATCGAGTGACAGCAACTTTTATGCGCGGCTGACGAACAGCGAACTCTCAACCGAGCGGGCTTATTATCAGCTTTCGCAGCTTTACCTGGAGCGCGGCAAACCGAAAGCGGCCATCGAAGCCGCGCGCCGCGCTTATGAGATGGAGCCGGACTCAGCCGAATATGCCAGCAATCTGATTCGCGCGCTGCGCTATGCGCCCACGATCAGTGATGAATTGCAGGCTTACGCGCAACTGACCCGCACGGCTGACAGCCCGCCCCTGCAAATCGGTTATGGCGCGGTACAGATGCGGGCCGGGCAATACGCGCAGGCCGTCGTGCGGTTGCGCCAGGCGGTCAAACGCGATCCGACCAATTCGCGCGCGGTGGAATTGCTGGCCATTGCGCAGCGTCGCGCCGGTCAGCGCGGCGAGGCGGTTGAGACTTTGAAGCAGGGCCTCGCGCAGGCTGACGACACGGCAAAGATCCGGCTGCGGCTCAACCTCGGTGAAACTTATGACGAACTGGGACGCGGCGAGGACGCCATCGCGCAGTACGAACAGATTTTTGACGGTCTGGTGGCGCAGGGGCACCTGGAACCGCAGGGCCTGGCGCTGCTCGGCGATGTGACGAGTCGCCTGGTGCGCCTGTGTTCACGGGCCGGGAACAAGCAGAAGATTCAGGCGGTGTATGCGCGAACGCAGAAACTGCTGGGGGCTGACAGTCCGCTGCTTGATTCGATCAGCATCGAAACGCTGCGCGAGGAAGGCCGCAAACGCGAAGCCCTGGAACTGACTCGCGCGGCGAGTCGGCGGCATCCTGAAGAGCGTTCATTCAAGTTCACTGAAGCGCTGCTGCTGGGCGAAACCGGCAATTATCAGGAGAGCGCTGAACTGTTGCGCAGCATGATTTCTGAACATCCGTCGGCGGCCTCTGACGATGCCAGCGTTTACCTGCTGCTGAGCAATGTGCAGTTGCAGACCGGGCAATTCAGCGAAGCCGAAGCCTCGGTGCGCCGGGCGCTGCAGCTCAGCCCTGGCGATGACAACCTGCTGATTCATCTCAGCTCGGTGCAGGACCGGGCCGGGCATCACAGCGATTCCGAAAGAACGCTGCGTGAACTGCTGCGCCGCGAGCCTGAAAACGCGACCGCGCTCAACAATCTCGGCTATTTTCTCACCGGTCGGGGCGAACGGCTTGAAGAAGCGGTCAGACTGATTGAACGCGCCGTCAATATTGAACCGACGAACGGAAATTTTCTTGACAGCCTCGGCTGGGCGAACTATAAGTTGGGCCGCCTTGAACAGGCGCGTGTGCAGCTTGAAAAAGCGAAGCTCTATGCCCGCAACAACGCCCTGATCTATGAACATCTCGGCGATGTCCTCAGAGACCTGGGCCGCCTTGCGGAAGCGCGCAGGCACTGGGAAAAGGCCCTGCAGCTTTCAGTCGAAGCCAGCGAAGTGGCCCGCCTGAAAGACAAATTGAAAATCGCTCTGAAATAATCATCAGAGCCGCACCCGAATGATTCCGGCTGCCAGCCGCTCCGAACCTGTTGGCGCGCCCGCTCAGTCCATTCATCGCCAACTGCCGGAATCAGCCATCAACCCTGACACTGACTGACCGATTCAGCGAAAACCAGCAGACTGTACCGAATTGAAATGTTGTCTTCACCAGGCCGCCGCGCGGTCGTTCGGCCTGTCCAGGAATCACTCACGGTTCTGCCTCTGATTGCTTTCAGGCCGTCGTGTTTCCGGTGGTTGCCGTCGGCGCTCAACCGATGGTGACGTTGCGCTATACCCTCTGAAAATCGAACCCTGTGATTATCCAGGTGAATGTTGGTGTGCCTCGATCTGACTATTCACGTCTCAGACGGGGGATAGTATGTCTGGTATCTTTACCTGCTCCTTCAGGCGCGGCGGCGCGCTGTTGCTGGCTTTTTCAATGGCGCTGACCTGCCAGGCCGGAACGGCTGTGCTGCACGCTGAAACAGTTGCGAAGCTCGACTCTGCCAATGCGAAAACTTCAGGAACCGAATCTCTTCACCCACTGGTTTACAAAGCCGATGATCTCGAATCACGCGCCTTTGCCGCAATCAATCACGTCCGCGCCGCAGCGGGCCTGGCGCCGCTCAGATTCGCGCCTGACCTGAGCGCCGTCGCGCGCGAACACAGCGAGGATATGGTCGAGCGTGATTATTTCGCGCATCAGAGTCCCGAAGGCAAAGACCTGCGCCATCGCTTTGCCCGGCACGGCATCAGCAACTGGCAGCGCATCGCCGAAAATATCGCCTACAATCGCGGCTACGAAGATCCCGTCGCTGCCGCCGTCGAAGGCTGGATGAATTCACCCGGCCATCGCAAAAACATTCTCAATCGCAGC
>CAYWDW010000537.1:0-4613 GCA_964457105.1 uncultured Heliobacteriaceae bacterium | reverse complement strand
CTTCATGGCCTCGCGGTCCGCTTCGGTGATGTAGGCAGTGCTGACCGGCGCGCTGAAATTGCCGCCGCCGTCTCCGAGCAGCACTGACACGCCGCCGGTGTTGGGATCGCGGTTGACCACTGCCAGATCCAGTTTGCCATCGCTATTGAAGTCCATCACGGCGACAGACGTGGGTCTGGTTCCTGCGCTGAAACTGGTGGCAGAGCCAAACCCGCCGCTGCCGACGCCCGGCAGGACAACGATGTCCCCAGCGAATTCCCTCGTGGTGACCAGATCTACTTTCCCGTCTTTGTTGAAGTCACCAGTGGCAATGGAACCAGGTCCCCCGTCCACCGTGTAATTGGTTGCTGGCGCGAAACTCCCGGCGCCATTCCCCAGCAATACCGAAACCCTGCCGAAATAGTTCATGACAGCCAGGTCGGTTTTGCCGTCGTCATTTAAGTCGGTAGCCACCACCGCGACAGCAGTATTGCCTGGCTCATTATTACCCGTCGGAAAGTTAACGGCGGCGCTGAAACTGCCGTTGCCGTTGCCGAGCAGGACAGAGACGTTATAGGCGTCATAATTCGCAGTCACCAGATCGGGCTTACCATCTGTATTAAAGTCGCCAGCCGCCAGACTCAGAGGGTTATCGCCTGCCGCAAATGAGGTGGCCGCGCCGAGGCCGCCGCTGCCGTTGCCCAGTAACACTGCCACAGAATCATGTCCGTAATCCGTCACTGCGACGTCAGGCTTTCCGTCCTGATTGAAGTCACCGGTTACAATGAAACTGGTGTTAGCAGGCAGCGGGTAATTTGTTCCTTGCCCAAAGCTCGGCGTCGAGCACGCGCCGCCTGTTTGAGCTGAAACGTAGTGAGTCGGGAGCCGCACCGCAATGAGTAGCGCGAATGCCAACCCGGATAATATGACGAGGGCATGTCTTTTTCGGTTCATAGCTGTCCTGTTGATGAAATGCTCGTGAGCAGAGTCTGGTCCAACGCGCTTGCGGAATCAGTGTCCTGGCTCTGGCACAACGGTCTTGAAGGTCAGGTACACTGCCGTTCCTTTCACGCCGTGTCCGGGAGTGCTGGTGACTTCCGGCAAATGGCTCAGGCGTGGTAACTCCGCTCGAAAAGGACCGGCTACCCGCTGCGATCCGCGCCAGAGAGCAACTTCAAATTGCAGTGGAGTCGTACCGCTTTGCTCCAGCAGCCTCCCCGTATACCCGTTGCTGTCTGTTTTGAAGACCTCTTCGCTGTCGGCCTTCAGTTGCCGCGACTTCGTTACGCTGCGGCGGCGCGGGTCTTGCTCGGTCTGCACAACGGAGAGCGGCTTGCCGTTGCCGGGCACAAAAGAAAGTGCAGCGGCGTCAAATATGACAGGGGTGGTTCCTTTGTTTTTGAGGCGCACTTCGACATCGTATTGCCAGGCTGGCGAATCCTTTGACCAGTTCGAGTAATCCACGCCTTTGGCTACTGTGCCGTGCAGGGATAGATGCGGCGCAACGTCATTCCATTGTGAGGCGTCCGCCTCTACTGACACTGGAGTGAGTTTTTCAGCAGCCGCTGCCTGCGGATCGGCAGCCGCACCCGCCGCCGCTAGCTCCGTCCCCGGTCGGCTGGCTTCCGCTGTCAAGGGTGTTGGCAAGGTAGCGCCGGAGAGAGTAAGTTTGATGTGCCTGAGACCTGTCGCATCGAACCTGAAATATGCTTCAGCATCGTAGTTGTGCTCAGGTTGGCGAATGGCAGCTTTCCCTTGTGCGAGCAATGGCTGGCCGTTGTCACCCCACTGCTCGACTTGCATTTTCCATGAGACTTCCGTCTTGCGCGGGTCGAATTTCTTTCCGCGCAACTCCCAATCAAAGGCTTGTCCGTCGGCAGCAATATTCACCTTCAGGGGTTGTTTTGAGCAGGAAATCAGCAAAGCGATTCCGCTACAAAGCAGTACACGAATGATGATGAGGCTACAGCGATAAGTAAACATATGACGACTCCTGCGAAGAAGAATTTCCGTTGTTAAGATTCTGGCATCTCCCAGGTTGCTCGCGGCAGATGGCGGTGGTAAATTGCAGACCTCATCACTTGTCCGACAATTCAGCACACCGCCATCAGCCGTTTTTGGCTTTCATTTCTGAAGGCATGAAAAACGGATGAAAGGGGACAGGCACGCGCAACTTTTTTTGTGGCAGGAGCAGTCCCTGCGGTCCCATTCATTCTTTACTACAGGAAACGCTGATGAAGATTGACACCTCACCTGAAATTACGGCGTTGCTGCGGGCATGGGGAAATGGTGATCCGGCGGCGTATGAACAACTGGCGGCGCAGGTTTACGGCGAATTGCATCGCATCGCCGAGCGGCAGTTACACCACCGACAGAATGGGCGGACGCTCGATGCGTCGGCGCTGGTCAACGAGGCCTTTTTGCAACTGCCGCACTGCCAGCAAATGCAATGGCAGGATCGGGAGCATTTCTTCAACATGGCGGCGCGGCTGATGCGGCGCGTGCTGATCAATTATGCTCAGGCGCAGCGTCGGCAAAAACGCTGGGGACACGCGCAACAGGTAACGCTCGCAGACCCCGTCGCTGACCCGCGCTCCGGCGAGAAACAATTCGTGGACGTGCTGGCGCTGGATGAGGCGCTGACGCGGCTCGCGCAACTGCATGCGCGATGTGCGCAGGTGGCGGAACTGCGCTATCTGTTCGGGCTGACGGAGGCGGAACTGGCGGAGGTGTTGCACGTCCACGAGCGCACGGTGAAGCGGGACTGGCGTTTTGCCCATGCGTGGCTCCGACAGGAACTCAGCCGCTAAGGAGCGAGGATGACCGGGGAACAAGCACGGTTTGCACGGTTGATGGATTTGTTCAATGACGCGCTGGAACTCAGTGAGGTCGAGCGCGAGGCCTTTCTCAATGAGCGATGCAACGGCGACACGGCGCTCCAGGCCGAAGTGAAAGCGCTGCTGGCGCAGGCGACGACCACCGCCCTGCCACCGCCCCGCCCGGCGTGGGAGGAGGTCCTGCAATCAATGAATGCCCCTGCCGCCCCTGATCTGACCGGCACATCGCTGGGACATTACGAAATTCGCGCGCGGCTCGGGGCAGGCGGAATGGGCGAAGTGTGGCGGGCGTGGGATCACAAGCTCCAACGCGATGTGGCCCTTAAAATCCTGCCGCCGGAGTTTGCCGCCGACCCGGAACGCATCGCCCGCTTTCAGCAGGAGGCATACACCGCTTCGGCGCTCAATCACCCCAACATCATTACGATTTATGAATTCGGCAGCGTAACGAAGCCGGATGGCGAATTGGCTTTCATCGTCACAGAGTTCATCGCCGGACAAACGCTGCGCGAGTCTCTGGCGCAACCGGAGCGCGTGCGGAACTGGCGCGCGGCTGTCCGCATCGCCACACAAATTGCCAGCGCGCTCAGCGCCGCCCATACCGCCGATCTGATTCACCGCGACATCAAACCCGAAAACATTATGGTGACCGCGAACGGACAGGTGAAGGTGCTGGATTTTGGCATTGCCAAGCTGAGCAGGGGGCTGAAGGATGAGGGCGGCAGAATGCAGGCAGCAGCAGGCCATGATTCCCAGTTTCACCCCTCATCCTGCCGCCCTCATCCATCTCTTACTGCCCCTGGCGCGCGGCTCGGCACGATTCGGTACATGTCGCCCGAGCAGGCACGCTGTGAAGACCTGGATGGGCGCACGGACATCTTTTCGCTCGGTGTGGTGTTATATGAACTGCTGACCGGACAGCGGCCTTATGGGAAGGTAAACGAAGACGAACTGATCCGACAGTTGACGGACGCAGGTGAGATTGAGCCGGTCAGCACGGTGTGGCCAAATCTGCCCGCGGCGCTGGATCGCATCGTGACACGCGCGCTCAGGAAAAAGCGCGACGAACGTTATGCGACCGCAAGCGAGATGCTGACGGATTTGCAGGAACTGCGCGTCAGTCGCGGCGCGACAGGGCTGCAACAGTTGCGCGCACAAAACGCCAATCAGATGCTGACACAGTTCGTCGTGCGCTACGACGAAGATAAAACGACGCGCATTCCGCTCGGCGGGCTGTGGACGATCAGGCGCTATGCCGATTTGCAGCGCGGCAGGCTGGAACGCGAACTCCTGCGCAAAAGCCGCTGGAACGCAGTTGGGCGGCTGGGCGGCCTGGCGCTCGTGATTGCGACAGTGACATTGGGACTGGCGGCTTTGGCTTCGGTGACGGAAACGTGGGAAGAGAAAGTGCTGCGCGACGGGCACACGGCAGCGGTGCGGCAAGCCGTCTTTTCGCCGGATGGCAAACTGCTGGTGTCGGTCAGCGAAGACAAACGGGTGATCGTCTGGGATTTTCAGAAGCGCGAACGACTGGCCACGCTCGCCGCGCATCAGGCCGAAGTCGTCGCCGCAGCCTTTGCGCCCGATGGTAAGCGGTTCGCCACCCAAAGCCGTGACGGTGTGGTGATCGTGTGGGACGCAGCGCGACGCGAGAAGATCACGGAATGGCGCGATTATCAACGGGCGGATGACGGCATCGCTTTTTCGCCGGATGGTCGGTTGCTGGCTTATGCGGGGCTGGATAGCACGAACACGTCCAACACGCGGCTGCGGGAAACTGCACGCTGGGAGAAAGTC
>CAYWDW010000536.1:0-4622 GCA_964457105.1 uncultured Heliobacteriaceae bacterium | reverse complement strand
CCAAATTCGATTTCACGCATCCGGTAAGGCAGATAAGTCAGCCGCCCAATCGGCAGCATCAGCGTCGTCGGTCGCGCCCGGCTGACATCGAATCCGAGCAGCCTGGCCCGATCCTGACTGAAAGTCGTAATCGAAGCGCCCGTGTCGAGAATCATTTCTTCGGAGAGCCTGCCGTTAAGGTGCGTTTTGACGACAATCCAGCCGTCGCGCAATTCAAACGGCATGACGATGCGACTGCCCGGCTTCTGACTGTCGCTTTCAGCGGCTGGCCTGGCTGACGGTGCAACGCTCGCTGACGGCGAAACTGTGGGACGAGTCACGGTCTGATTGCCGAAAATTACTGACTGCTGCTGATAATCAACGGTCGTCACAAAACGGCTGATGACGTCGCGGCCCAGAATGCCATCCACGCGCCGTCCGGCAAGCTCAGCGAATGGCGTCAGGTCAACAACCTGAAAGCTGATGTCGCGCAGCAGCAGGCGTTTTTCGGCCTTGTCGTTATTGAGCAACTGCACCCGGTCGGCTTTGGCGCGCAGCGTCGGCAGCGTCACCCCGGCAAAGCTGATGCTGCCTGCCGGAACCAGTTCCAGGCCCAGTCGCTGCGCCACGCTGACATCCACGACGCTCAGCCCGGCATTGCCGGTGTCAAAGAGAAATTCCAGCGTCCCTTCATTCCCGGTACTGCCTTTGGCATTGCTGCTGATCTGCAACCTGACGAGCGGGAAGGCGGAAAAGAAATTTTTTGAGAAGTGCGCTGAATCAGTCTTTGCACGCGGTGTTGAAGCTGCCGCGCTCGTCATCATCGGCGGCGTCAGGCCGACCATCGCCGTGCTGCGCGAATCACTGCATCCTGACAACAGAACGGTCAGGATGAGCAGCATCACAACGGCGGTCGCCAGCGCTGACTGTGCGGGGATCAGAATTGAAGGTGATGATACTGCTTTGTTCACTGCAATCTGCTCAGGGGTCTGTCTTCATCTCTGCGTTCAGGCCTCAGCCGGAACTGCACACTGACTGGCACTCAGGCGGCAAAGGGTTTACCGCAGGCGTGAGTGATCCAAGTATCACCACGAAAGAACCAGGCGTCAAGAAATGTTTCCCGCGTGCGTCGTTAAAGTTTACTGAGTGCGGCGCAGTTCACGATGTGCCGCCAGCGTGTCGGCCAGCACTTTTGCAACCTGCGCCTTTGCTGGCTCTGCGCTGATAACTCTGATCCGGCCCGGTCCGTGCGGATGCCAGCGTTCAGCAAAAAGTTCTGACCCGGAATTGATGAAAACAGTCAGCGTCGGCACGCCCTGAGCCGCGGCGATATGCTGCCCGGCTGAATCGTAACCGATATATTCATCGCTGGCAGCAATCAGTCCCGCGAGCGAGCCAATGCCGCCATCCCAGGTCAGCGCGTCAGCCCGCAGCGCAGCGCCAGCCGCTATTTCACTGAAGTTGTTTTCATTCACCTCAACCACTGTCCGGCCTGCGGCGCGAAGCCGCTCAACCAGGCGGCTGATCTGCTGTCTTTCATCCTCGCTGCCGCCCTTGTCAATCAGCAGCGTCGAATCAGCGAGCAGCGCGCTGAGCAGTTGCGCTTCAAACGGGTCAGGCATTCGTTTGCGCGCATTGCCGCCAACTCCGAAACTGACGCAGACCAGATGCGTTGCCCCGCCGCGTCGCAAACTGTCGGCCAGCTTCCGGCCCGGCCTTCGTTCAGCTTCCGGCAGCGCCACGTCAGGCCAGGCCTGCGTTTCGTTTTGCAGCAGACGATTGATCCAGTCTGCGGCCAGTTCACTCAGCCGCGACTTTCCCGGCTGACGATAGCTGCGGCTCTCAAAAAAGAAATATTGCTCATCGGCAGTCACCGGCAGCAGGCCAAGCTGAGTCAGCCGCGAATCGGGATCAAAAACGCAGACCTCACCAGGACTGTATCCCTGCTGCTCGGCTTCAACTGCCGCAATCACCGCAGGCCACGCGAGCAGCCTGGCCGTGAGGCTGCCGCCGCGTTCGTAAGCGACTTCGCGGACGCGCACCCGCGCGTCGCCGCCGAAAAGCTGATGCAGTTTGCGCGCACCGAGCAGCACCAGTTCAGCCTCAGGCAGTCGTTGCCGCAAGGCCGCCATCAGCACGCTCGTGACCGCCACATCAGCGCCGAGCGTGACCCTTGAAAGCAGCAGCGCTTTTCTGATTCCGCGCCAGTCAGTCGCCATCATCCCGCGATTCTGAAGCCGCGCCCGGCGCGTCAGAATGTCGGCTGCATTGTGCAAACCGAAATGCCGCAGGTATTGATCGAGCGTTGGGGACTGCTGACGGCAGAATTCGATGACCTGAGTAAAGACCCGGTCATAAAGCGCACAGGCGGCAGGCTCGAATGAATCATTCAGCCGCTCGATCAGCAGCGGAAACAAACCTTCAATTCCGGCAGCGGCAATCTGCCTGTCGGGGTGCGCGGCCAGCTCACACAACAGCGTCACGGCTTCGCTCAGGTAAGCTTCGTTTTCGTGGAAAGAGTGCAGAAAATCAGCGGCAGCCTGGCGCGCCGCGTCGGTTGCTTCAGCGCCGGACAGACCGCGCGCGCTGAGCTGCTCGCGCAACTCAGGCAGGTGACGGGCCGCTTTTTCTGACGATTCATCCATTGCAGTTAAGCTCATTCATCATCGCCGGATTTGTCAAGCAGCCGGTCACTGACGCCTCATCGGCACCCTTCGATTCATTTTGCGGAATGCCGAAAATGCGGCATTGTCAGCAGCTTGACACTCCCTCAGAGCGGTTGATAGACTGCCCAGCCTTCTTACAGGAATGCCCGCCACCACCAGCAATGTTTGCCAGTCGGTACGACACACCGGTTCGACAAGGTTGCTGCGCGTCGGTGGCCTGCACGCCTGAATTCAGCATCCCGGAAGTTGTTATCATGATTTGACCCAGACACGAGGTGATTCACGATTATGCCAGTATTCAACGGACTCCCCACGCCAACCGAAGGCGCAGCAATCAAAGTTGTCAACAATCAGCTTCAGGTTCCCGACAATCCGATCATTCCATTTATCGAGGGCGACGGCACAGGCCGCGACATCTGGAAGGCTTCGGTGCGCGTCTTTGATGCCGCAGTTGAAAAAGCTTACGGCGGCCAGCGCAAAATCCACTGGTATGAAGTCTTCGCCGGTGAAAAAGCCTACAACCAATTCAACGAGTGGCTGCCCAAAGGCACGCTTGAAGCCATCCAGGCTTTTGTGGTTGCCATCAAGGGGCCGCTGACGACGCCGGTTGGCGGCGGCATTCGTTCGCTCAACGTGACGCTGCGCCAGGTGCTGGACCTCTATGCCTGCGTGCGTCCGGTGCGGTATTTCAACGGCGTCCCGGCTCCGGTCAAACGTCCTGAGCTGCTTGATGTCGTCATCTTCCGCGAAAACACTGAAGACGTTTACGCCGGCATCGAATTTCAGGAAGGCTCGGAACGCGCGCGCAAGCTGATCGAGTTTCTGGATGACTTCGGTTACAGGATCAACCCCGATTCAGGCATCGGCATCAAGCCGATTTCAATCACCGGCACGCAGAATCTGGTGCGGCGCGCACTCAATTACGCCATCTCCCACCAGCGCAAGGTCGTGACCCTCGTCCACAAGGGCAACATTATGAAATACACCGAGGGCGCCTTCCGCGACTGGGGTTATCAACTGGCGAAAGCCGAGTTCCGCAATCAGATCGTGACTGAAGATGAACTCTGGAAGGATCACAACGGCAAAATGCCGGAAGGCAAAATCCTCGTCAATGATCGCATTGCTGATGCGATGTTTCAGCAGGTGCTGCTGCGTCCGAATGAATACAGCGTAATTGCCACGCCGAACCTCAACGGCGATTACCTGTCTGACGCCTGTGCGGCTCAGGTCGGCGGGCTGGGCCTCGCGCCGGGCGCGAACATCGGCGACAACGCAGCGGTCTTCGAGGCCACGCACGGCACCGCGCCAAAATATGCCGATCTGGATGTCATCAATCCCGGCTCGGTGATTCTGTCGGGCGTGATGATGCTGGAACATATGGGCTGGCAGGAAGCCGGTGAGCTGATCATCAGCGGCATCGTCAAAACGATTGATCAGAAGCGCGTCACTTATGACCTGGAACGTCAGATGGAAGGCGCGACCAAGGTCAAAACCAGCGAATTCGCGGACGCAATTATTGAAAACATGCAGTAGGAGGAAGTCATGGCTCGCAAGAAAATCACAGTTGTCGGAGCAGGAAATGTCGGCGCGACTGCCGCGCACTGGCTGGCGTCAAAGGAACTCGGCGACGTTGTGCTGGTTGACATCATCGAAGGCATGCCCCAGGGCAAGGCGCTCGATCTGGCCCAGGCCGGGCCGGTCGAAGGTTACGACAGCCGCCTCACCGGCACCAACGGGTACAAGGAAACCGCCAATTCTGACATTGTCATCATCACCTCCGGCATTGCCCGCAAACCAGGGATGAGCCGCGATGACCTGCTCAACACCAACGCCGGAATCGTCGCCAGCGTGACTGAGGAAGTCGCCAGGTATTCACCCAACTGCATCATCATCGTCGTCTCAAATCCGCTCGATGCCATGACGCAGGTAGCCTGGAAAAAATCGGGCTTCCCGAAACACCGCGTGCTGGGCATGGCC
>CAYWDW010000535.1:4313-4626 GCA_964457105.1 uncultured Heliobacteriaceae bacterium | reverse complement strand
CGGCAATTAAACCACCTGCTCCTGAATCCCGGCCCAAGGTCGTAACTCCCAAACCCGAACCCAAACCCAAACCCAAACCTCCGGTTGAAGACTCCGGCAGGCGCGGCAAAAAAGGCAAGCCGAACGAGCCTTGAAACAAAAAGCAGATGGCAGATGGCAGATGGCAGCAGTGAGATTTGAGTTTCACTGCTGCCATCTGTCTTTCAGCCGTTGTTTTCGTCAGAGAATTTGTAGCCGATGCCCCAGACGGTGAGGACCATTTTCGGGTGGTCGGGATCTTCTTCGATCTTGGCGCGCAGGCGATTGATGTGTG
>CAYWDW010000535.1:0-4303 GCA_964457105.1 uncultured Heliobacteriaceae bacterium | reverse complement strand
GTGAATCAATCGTCCGGTCATAGCCGCTGTAGGTGTAATCCCAGATATTCTCAAGCAGGTATTTGCGGGAATAAACGCGGCCTGGGTGCGAGGCGAACAGCGCGAGCAGTTCAAATTCCTTCGGCGTCAATTCAACGTGACGACCATTGATGGTGACTTCACGGCGGGCCGGATCAATGCGCAGCGGGCCGCGCAGGATGGGTTGCTGATCTGCATCCTCAGTTTCATCGGACCTGGCGCGCACGCGGCGCAGCACACTTTTGACGCGCGCTTCAAGTTCGCGCAGGCTGAACGGCCTGGTGATGTAATCATCGGCACCCATTTCCAGGCCCAGCACTTTGTCCACCACATCGTCCTTGGCCGTCAGAATCAGAATCGGCAGCGCCGGATTGCGTTCGCGGATGTGACGGCAGACGCTGAAGCCGTCCGTGCCGGGCAGCATCACATCAAGGATCAGCGCGTGAGGCCGCTCATCAAGCGCCATTCTGATGCCGGTTTCGCCATCCGTGGCGGCCACGACTTCATAGCCGTTGTGCCGGAAGTGATCGGTAATCATCTGCTGAATGTCGGCATCGTTCGCCACAATCAGCAGCTTTCCGCTGGTGGCAGGCGCAGGAATGCTGGCAGGAATCTCAGGAGTCTGTTCTTTTGGCTTCGGCATATCTTTACTTCTGATTCGGGAGAGGGGCTGCTTCGGGATCGGGCCTGACCGGACTCAGGAGGCCGGTTGCGCAAATAATAGTTGATCGTCGGAAGGGCGGGCAAGATTTATCTTCAGCAGAGATGAGTGTGCGCCGCTGTTTGTTCATAGTCATTGCTGAAATGGCTGATGGTGGTGAGTTGAAACGGGACTGCTGATTTCAGAGTTCGTGAACGGTAAATCCGGCCTGATCGGCGGCGCGGGCCAGCCGGTCATCGAAGCAGACAAACGGGCGGCGGCGCGGTCGCTCCTGACACCAGGCCAGCGCCGCGGCAAGCTGGAAGGCATCCAGCGTGCGCAACTGGTACTGACCGGGAAGCCCGCGGGCGAGGCGTCGCACCTGCTCTGTCGGATTCACTTCGCGGACGATCTGTTCGAGCATTTCCCATTTTCTGATGGAATTGTTCAGTTCGCGCTCGGTGAGCGCATCTTCCTGCCGGAGCCGGGCGAGGGCGCTGTGAACTTCGACCTGAGTCGCCCACCAGACGACCGGCTTGTTGAACCGGCGCAGCAGCGTGCGCGAACGGCGGGTCGGGCCGGGCTGCGCGCAGCAGAGCGGAACCAGCGCGCTGGTGTCCCAGAAAGCAGTTTCAATCTTCATCGCGTTCGCTCCTGACCGCCCGGACTGCGCGCCGTTCACTGACGCCTGAAGTTTTGCCTGCCCAGAAGGAAGTCGGCAGTTTTTCGCTGGCCGGCAGCGTCAGGACGCCGGCGGCGACGAGCGCGGCTTCTTCGGCCTCATCATTGCCGGGACTGGTCAGCGGCACGATGCGCGCGATGGGCCGGTTGCGATCCCGCACGATGATCTGCTCACCGCGCTGCACCTCGGCGAGGTAGCTGCTCAAACGACTTTTTAATTCCGAGACACTGGCTGATTTCATAATGGGTTCCTTTCGTGACCATTATGGTCAGGCGGTCAGAAACGAGTCAAGGAATCCAGCAGACTGGAATGATAAGTCTGCTGGCGCCGATCCGCCTTGCGCGACTCAGGAGGAGGTTCTCGGCGCGCTCCCCGGTCGGCTCGTAATAGAAGCTTGCGCGGGAAAGACCAATCAACTCGCACTGCCGACAGACGCTGATCGAATCATTGGCGCTGATAGATGGCATAAGCTGCGCGCGCTGCGCAATCCTGCGGCGGTGCGGTTGCGGCAGCGCCTGAAAGGGGCGCTGGTCAACGAAAGTGGGCCGCCAGTCGAAGCGGGATCCGACACGCGGGGCTGAACTGATGGCAGTCAGGTGGGCCGACGAGGGTCAGGATCATTTCGCTTGAACAACCTTTGTTGTGGCGTTAGGATTCGCCTGTTCACAGCCGCGAACGGTGATCCTCGCTGTAGTGCCGAAGTGGACAGACAGGTTCTGCATCGAATCGGCCTCCTGAACTCAGCTTGAACCAGTAACCGAAATCTCTCAGCTTATGAAGTCACAAACTCTCCTGCTCACAGTTCTGACCATACTGCTGCTCAACTCCTTCCCGGCTGGTGTGGCAGCGCAGCAGAAAATCATCATTCCCCTGTCGGGGTACGACCTGCTCTATCACCCCGGTAACGACCGACTCTACATCACCACTGGATTGCAGGGGGCGCAAACAAGAGATACGGTCGCGCTCATCAACCCGGCAAACGGGCAGGTTGTTTCCACCATCTTCGTCGGAACGGGCGCCGGGAAGATGGCCATTTCGGATGATCGTCATTACCTGTATGTCGGAGTTGCCGGACCGAAGGTCGTCAGGATTGATCTGACAACCGGGCAGAAGGATCAGGAATTTTCCGTTGATTTCAACAGCAACGGCTGTCCGACGGTTGTCATCGGAATGCGCGTGATGCCTGGGAGACCTGAAACGGTAGTGGTTTCAGCCGCCTGCTTTGAAATATCGCCATCCCATGTCGGGATTGCGGTCTTCGATAATGGCGTGCAGCGTCTCCGGGTTGTGCCGCCACGAGTGACGGGCGCACGTCGCATCGCCTTTGGCTCCACGCCTGACACCCTGTGGGGCTACAACACCGACACGGACGGTTTTGAGCTGTACCGATTCAAAATCAATGCCGAGGGGATCTCAATTGCTGAGAATGTGGGACAGGGACTGACCTACGCTTTCGGACAGGAGGTCGAATTTGCGAACGGGTTGCTCTATACCGGCAACGGGCGCGCCATTGATGTGGAGAACAAAATTATTCACGGCAGGTTTTACACCACCGAGACGATCTTTACGCATGGCATCGGGCTGGATCCGGTGACCGGGCGCACATACTTTGCCCTGCGAACAGGCTCCGATCTGATCATTCAGGAGTTCGAGACCGCGACTTATCGCCTGCTGTCGGAATATCAGACTGCGCTGTCCGGCGTTGAATGGACGCCGCGAAAGGTTGTGAAATGCGGACAGTGGGGGCTGGCGCTGGGAGGTCCTGATAATTCAAACATTGTCATTTTCCCGCTCTCCGTGCTGCAACCGATTATTTATACTCCTCCCGCCCCGGCGCCCATCAACCATCAGGTGCGCCGCCTGCGGGTGCCGAACAATTACATCGTTTACTCTCCGCGCCATCGTTTGATTTATGCCAGTACGCCGAGTCAGGTCGGCAATTTCGGAAACAGTGTAGTGCCGATTGATCCGCTAACCGGAACCGTGGGCGAGCCTGTTTATGCCGGGAGCGATCCCTGGCAGATGACCCTCTCCGAAAATGAAGAATATCTGTACGTTGCCCTCTACAATGGCTGGTCGGTCAGGCGGTTTCACCTGCCCGAACTGACACCGCAACAGCGATTCCCGACCCTCGACGTGAGTCACTATTCTCCGCCCAGAGTCAATCCGCTGCCAACCCGCACTGCCGATCTGCTGCCCGTCCCAGGCCGCCCGGAATCAGTCATGATTTCAACGGCGGCTTCGCCGGGAGCGAGTTCTGGAGCGGCTTTCTTTGCGGTCTCCGTGTATGACAACGGCATTCAGCGTCCGGCTCAGGCAACCAGGAAATTTGCGCTTGATCCGCCGATGGCGATTACGAGTCTTCAGCCGGGAAGTGACGGACAGACGTTTTACGGAGCAGGATACGATTTTGCCTACAACGGGTATGACACACCATTTTACAAACTGAAGCTGGCGGCGGACGGAGTTTACATTGATTCGGCTGACACCGGGCTTAAAGTCAGCGCCAGGGCATTAAGGTGCGACAGCGGATTATGCTTCACCGAGACCGGGCTGGTGATTGACCCGGAAGCCAGAGTCATCAAAGGACGGTGCCAGATTCCCATCCAGCCGAGACTGCTGGGCGATGGGTACACGGGAGCGGTCGTCCCGGATGTGCCGCGCAACCGCATCTGGTATGTGGCCAGTGATCAGGCCAAAACCATCGTCTCGGGTTTTGATCTGCAAACCTTCCAGCCGACGGGATCACTGCTCATCAACGGACTGGCTGGAGACATCACTAACTCCTTTCTTCTGAGTGAGGATCAGCTTGGCTTCTCCACGCCCGGTGAGATCGTCATGGTCCCCTTGTCGCTGGTTGAATCGCCGCTCCCGCCACGAGACCGCACACGCGCTCCGCGCAGCCGCTCGGTCACCCGGAGAACGGCGCCGGGATCGCGCAGGGTCCAGCCCTGAGGCAGCAA
>CAYWDW010000534.1:0-4627 GCA_964457105.1 uncultured Heliobacteriaceae bacterium | reverse complement strand
CTTCATTCAATGTCATTGCCTTTGCCGGGCGAGGGCCATTTCAACTTTGACTTCGGACACCCTTTTCAGGCGCGAACTGAAGTCGGCACTGACGATCACAAGGTGGCTGAAAAAATTCTCAACATTGCCGGATCAATCTGTTACTATGCGCCAGCATTTGCTGACTGACCCGCAGGAGTGAAAAGACGCAGGCACCGCCGCACCCGGCAGTCCCGGCTTTTCAAAAACGACAGCTACCGTCCGAGCGACAACAAACCACCGCCCCGTAACTCCTGAACCCGATCTGTTCGGCCTGACCCTGTGCCCTCATTTGAAATCTTATGACCCGGACCAGACATTCCTCACTTTTCTGGCATGGCGTGGCAGTGCTCAATGTGCTGCTGGCCACCGGATTGACGCAGCTTCTGTGGGATGACCTCAGACTGACACCGCTGCTGTTGTTTGCCTTTGCCGTTGGCGTCAGCACGCTGGCCGGAGGCCTGCTGCCGGGTTTGCTGGCGGCGCTGCTCGGCGTGCTGAGCTTCGATTATCTGTTCCTGCCGCCATTTTTTGCGCTGGATTTGGATCTGATCGGGCTGCTGCGCGTGGTGGGCCTGATGCTGGTTGCCATGGGCGTTGAAGTGCCGCTTGCCGCCCGCCGCCTGGCCGAACAGGCGCAGCAGAAGGCGCTGGCCGAACTCGAAGAGCGAGTGGCCGCCCGCACCAGTCAGTTGTCCGTCGCCAATGCGCAACTGTCAGTCGCCAATGCGCAACTGTCCGTCGCCAACACGCAACTGACCGACAGGATTGCCGAATCCAGACGCGCCGAAGAGGCTTTGCGCTGCGGCGAGGCGCGCTTGCGCGAAGTCACCAGATTTACCGAAGAGGTCATCAACAGCGCCGGTGAAGGCCTGATGGTCATGGATTGCAACCGGCGTTTCGTGCTGTGGAACCGGGTCATGGCCGAAAAGCTCGGTTATCCGGCAGAACTGATCCCGGATCTCAGCGCGGATGAGATTTTTCCTGAACTCAATGACCGCGCTGGCAGTTTGTCTGAACAGGTGCTGAACGGGCGGACCGTGACCGGGCCTGATCTGGAAATACAGCGGCCTGACCAACGCAGTTACTGGCGCTCAGTCACCTTTGCGCCGCACCGCAACAGCGAAGGTGAAATCTTCGGGATCATTGCGCTGATGCACGACATCACGGGCCGCAAGCAGGCCGAGCAGCAACTGGCCAGCCTGCTTGAAAGCGAACAGGCGGCCCGCCGCGAAGCCGAAACCGCGAGCCGCCTGAAAGATGAATTCCTGGCTACCGTGTCGCACGAATTGCGGACGCCGCTTTCAGCCATCATCGGATGGTCGAGAATGCTGCGTGACGGGTCGGTGCGGGAAGCCCGGGTGCCTCACGCGCTGGAGGTCATCGAGCGCAATGCCAAAGCGCAGACCCAATTGATTAATGATCTGCTCGACGTGTCGCGCATCATTTCCGGCAGGCTGCTGATCGAAACCGCGCCGGTTGACCTGGGCGCGGTGATCACCTCCGCCGTCAGCACCATCAGACTGGCGGCTGAAGCCCGGGGGCAGCGCCTTGAAGCTGACCTGCCGACTGCCCCGCAGATTGTTTCGGGCGATGCCGACCGGTTGCAGCAGATCGTCTGGAACCTGCTCGCCAACGCCGTCAAATTCACTCCCCAGGGCGGGCGCATCACGATCAGTCTGAGGCCGACCGACACCGGCGCGCTGATCAGCGTCAGCGACAACGGCCAGGGCATTGCGGCTGAATTTCTGCCGCGCGTCTTTGATCGCTTCAGCCAGGCCGACAGTTCGATTACACGTCGTCACGGCGGCCTCGGCCTCGGCCTGGCGATTGTGCGCCACCTGACCGAACTGCACGGCGGAACGGTCGTTGCTGAAAGTCAGGGCGACGGCACAGGCGCCACCTTTACGGTGCTGCTGCCCCTGCCTGACCGGCGCGTTCAGTCGCTGCCCGGTGCCGAGGCTGACCCGCTCAGCCGACAGCCGCAGACAGCAGGCACCGCAGCGGACGAACTGCACAGCCTGAACCGGCGGATGAATGGCGACGCGCCGGACCGCATGGAAGTCATGGCGGCAGCGCTGTCAATGCACGGCCTTGCGGCGAGCAGCGTGGGATCAGGCAGCGCGCCGGGCTGAGTCGGCAGCCGCGCTTTCAAACTGGAAAACGAAGCTGTGTTGTCGTGTACTTTGTATGAAAAAGTGCTTGACAGAAATTGCCCGAAGGATATGATGTCGTCGTCATGAGTTCTCCTGCGCCGCTGCGCTCACAACCTGCTGAACCGCCCGCGCTGCACGACCGCGCAATGGACAATCTGCGCTTCATCCGCGAAACGATGGAGCGCGCCTCGTCCTTCACGGCGGTGCCAGGCCGGGGCATGATCGTCATCGGGCTGACGGCGCTGGGCGCATCCTTTCTGGCCGGTCGCACGCGGTGGCCAGGGGCCTGGCTCAAAGTCTGGCTGATCGAGGCGGCGCTGGCGCTCGTGATTGCGGCGATCACCATCAGCCGCAAGGCCGGAGCCGCCAATGAATCGCTGGTTTCGCGTCCGGCGCGCAAGTTTGTCCTCAGCCTGACTCCGCCCTGGCTGGCGGCGGCGCTGCTGACGGTGCTGCTCAGTCGCGTCCGGCTCACTGACAGCGTGCCCGGCATGTGGCTGCTGCTGTACGGCGCAGGCGTGATTACCGGTGGCGCATTTTCGGTCCGGGTCGTGCCGGTGATGGGCACGGCGTTTATGCTGCTCGGCACGGTGGCGCTGTTTGCCCCGGCAGTCGGCGACTGGCTGATGGCTGCCGGATTTGGTGGATTGCATATCGTATTCGGCCTGATTATTGCGAGGAGGTACGGTGGCTAAACAAAACGTGGTCAGAAAGGATCGCGCGCAGCCTGCCGCTGAGGCGAAAGGCGCGCGCAACCTCGTGGCGGCTGAACGGACGGCGGCGCGCTCAACCGAACTGGACCGCCTGATTCACGAACGCGCCCGCCTGGCCATTGTCAGCGCGCTCGCGGTCAACGATTCGCTGACCTTCAATGACCTGAAGGCGCTGCTCAACACGACCGACGGCAACCTGAGCGTGCATGCGCGCAAGCTGGAAGAGGCCGCTTACATCAAATGCGTCAAATCATTCGATGGCCGCATTCCGAAAACCGAGTACAGCCTGACCGCCGCGGGCCGCCGCGCGCTCGAAGCTTATCTGAATCACATGGAGTCAATCATCAAAGCCACTCGCGGCAGGTGAAGCGCCGCGCTTTTTTTTGAGGTTCAGCTTTATGAAACAAAGTAATTTGCACGAAGCGACGAGGCCGGGTCTGCACGCGGCGATCATTATGGATGGCAATGGCCGCTGGGCGGTGGCGCGCGGGCTGCCCCGCACGGCAGGCCATCGCGCCGGAGCCGAGGCCGTGCGGCGCACCATTGAAGCCGCGCCGGAACTCGGCATTTCAACGCTCACCCTGTTTGCCTTTTCCTGCGACAACTGGCAGCGCCCGGCGCACGAAGTCGCTGAACTGATGAAACTGCTGCGCACTTACCTGTCGCGCGAAACGCGCCGCTGCGCAAACAACGGCATTCGCCTGAGCGTCATCGGTCGCCGCGACCGGCTGTCAGGGGCCGTGCGGATGGCAATTGACACGGCTGAAACGATGACGGCCCGCGGTCACCGTTTGCACCTGCGCCTGGCGATTGATTATTCAGCGCGCGATGTGCTGCTGCGGGCGGCGCAACTGGCACAGGCGGCGCGACCTCGTGAACTGACCAGCGAACGTTTCAGCGAACTGCTCGCCGCCGCCGGTCACGAACAGCGCGCCGTGCCCGACGTGGACCTGCTGATTCGCACGAGCGGCGAGCAGCGGCTGAGCGATTTTCTGCTGTGGGAATGCGCTTATGCGGAACTGGTTTTTCTGCCGACCCTGTGGCCCGACTTTGGCCGCGACGAACTGGCGGCGGCGGTCAGCGAATTTCAGCAGCGTCATCGCCGCTTCGGGAAAATTTCTGAAGCCGCCACCGGATGAACCGGCTGAAGTGAACAGGGAAGCTAACCATCTTTTGAATAAGGGAGCATCATGATGCTGATTCATTTTCCAGTGACTCGTCCAGGACCTGCCATCTTTCAGACCGCGCATCATCAGCTCAGCGTTGAGACTGAAGCCTGCCTGCAGTTCATTGATCTGACGGATGAGATTGTCCGGCTGGTGCAGTCGTCGGGCATCAGTCAGGGCTTCGTCAATGTGCAGACGCGGCACACGACGGCGGCGATTGTCATTAACGAGGGCGAACCGCTGCTGCTCGATGATTTCAAACGCACGCTGGAACGGCTCGCGCCGCGCAGCGTGGCTTACCGGCACGATGATTTTGCGATTCGCACTGAGAATCTGACGCCGGATGAAAAACCGAATGGACACGCGCATTGCAAGGCGCTGTTTCTGCGCTCGTCCGAAACCATCAACATCGTCAATGGTCGTCCTGATCTGGGGCGCTGGCAGCGCGTCTTTCTGCTCGAACTCGATGGCGCCCGCCAGCGCACGGTTTCAGTCATGCTGCTGGGCCAGGCTGACTATTTCGAGACCCGCAACAATGGGAACTGAATTCACCACAGAGGCCACAGAGGTTCAC
>CAYWDW010000533.1:2187-4628 GCA_964457105.1 uncultured Heliobacteriaceae bacterium | reverse complement strand
ACTCAAATGGCCGAATCAGCATTGGTGAACTCGATGACAAGGTCGTTGTGATTCAGGTCAACGGCGAAGTCAGCATTGCCCAGGCCGTCGGCACGCTGGAAATATCGCAGGTTAACGGCAGCGTCACGGCAGCAGTGCGTGACGCCGACAAGCGCGGCCTGCAGCTCAGACGCATCAGCGGCCCGGTTGAAATCCGCTTTCTGACGCCGCTCAATGCCGATCTGGAAGTGCGCGGACTCACTGGCAGCTTCAGTGACCAGGGCCTGAATGCCGCGATCACTGACCGGCGCGACGATTTCAGCTTCAACGCAAAAATCGGCGGCGGCGGCGTCCCGATTGAAATTTCGCGGGTGGATAGCAACGTGACATTCATCAATGCCACAAAGGAAGCCGGGCGTCCGCCTGTTGCCGCTGCGCGCTGAAAGCCGAAAACAGTACGCGAGCGTGAGCGAGCGCCAGGGCCTATGGTCAGGGCGCTCGCTCACGCTCGCGTACTGTCACTCGGCCTCTCTTCAGCCTGTCGTTTGCGCCTTCCTCAAAATTACCTGAAGATACGCCAATCGGCTGGAACTTCACTTCCAGGCCGGGCGTAACCGTTTCTGCAATCGCGACGGCTCAGGCATCCGATATTCTCCGACGAAGCTATGAATCCTGTCATTGAACTGAACAACCTGTGCGTGGAGTTCGGCTCCCGGCGCATTCTGGACGGGTTGAATATTACGCTGTCCGGTCGCGCCATCGGATTGCTGGGGCCGAACGGCGCGGGCAAAACGACGCTGATTCACACGCTGCTCGGCTTTCACGCGCCTTCGTCAGGCACGGCGCGCGTGCTGGGCCGCGACATTGCCACCGAGGCCAGAGCCGTGCGCGGGCAGATCGGTTATATGCCCGAACGCGATTCTTTTATTGCACAGCAAACCTGCGTGCATTTCGTCCGGCTCATGGCTGAACTCTCCGGCCTGCCGCCCGATGCCGCGCTCGAACGCGCGCACGAAGCGTTGTTTTATGTCGGCCTCGGTGAAGCGCGCTATCGCAAGCTCGGTTCGTATTCGCTCGGCATGAAACAACTCGCCAAACTGGCGCAGGCCATCGTCCACGGGCCGAAGCTGATTATTCTGGATGAACCGACGAACGGGCTGGACCCGCCGGCGCGTAACCGGATGGTGGAACTGATTCGTGAAATCCGCGATTCAGGCGAAGCGCAGATTCTGCTGTCGTCGCACCTGCTGCGTGATGTTGAGGAATGCTGCGACGAAATTCTGATTCTGAAAAATGGCCGCGTGGCCGGGCAGTGCAATCTTGAAGAAGAACGCCGCGCCAACCGCCGGTTCATCGAACTGGAAGCGTGGGGTGATCGCGCGACTTTTGCGGCGGCGCTCGGCTGCGAATACGCGCTGGTCGGCGACCGCCGCGTGAAACTGGTGTTGCAGGAGGGCGTTGAAATTCGTGATCTGTACCGCCTCGCCGCGGCGCATCAGGTGCAGATTCGCCGCCTGGATTTCAAGCGCGATTCCTTGCAGGACATTTTTCTCAAAGCGATGGAGTGAATGCGCAGTGGTTAGTAGCTGGTGGTTAGTGGTCAGCGTAAAAAAGCTTTCTACTACTTACCCTTCACTAGCCACTCTTCACTAACCACTAACCACTATTTCCTATGGCCGTCTACGAACATACCTATCAACCTTATGCCGGGAAGCTGACGGCTGAACGGGCGCGCTTTCTGGTGATTCCGCGATACGCTTATCAGGATGTGTTCAGGTCGCGGATTTTCGGGACGCTCTTTGTCGTCTGCTTCGTGCCGTTGCTGGTGCAGTCCACGCTGATCTACCTGCATCACAACACCAGCGCGCTGACGATTCTGAACATCAATGCCGGTGAATTGTTTTCGCTGGATGGGACGTTCTTTCGGATCTTCGCCAACATTCAGGAATGGTTCGCGTTTGTGCTGACGGTGATTGTGGGGCCGCCGCTGATTTCGCGCGACCTGGCGAACAACGCGCTGCCGCTTTATCTGTGCCGTCCGTTTTCGCGGGCTGAATACGTGATCGGCAAGATGGCCGTGCTGGTCATGCTGTTGTCGGCGATGACGTGGATTCCGGGTCTGCTGATGTTTGTCTTTCAGTCGTTTCTGGATGGCACGGACTGGATGCTGCCGAATTTGTGGATTGCCGGAGCCATCCTGGTCAGCAACTGGTCGTGGATCATCCTGCTGACGCTGCTGTCAACGGCGGTGTCGGCGCTGCTGAAATGGCGCCTGGCCGCGAGCGCCGCCATCTTTGCCTTCTTCACGATTCCGGTGCCGGTGGCCGGCATGATCAGCGGCCTGTTCAGAACGCGGTGGGGCCTGCTGTTTTCGCCTTCATTCGTCATGCAGCGCATTACGGAATCACTGTTTCGCAGTGAAAGCGTCTTTGTCATTGCGGGGCAGACGCTGCCGGTGACGG
>CAYWDW010000533.1:0-2177 GCA_964457105.1 uncultured Heliobacteriaceae bacterium | reverse complement strand
CGGCGTGGGTGGTTTATGCGCTGATCTGTGCGGTCTGCCTGCTGATTCTGATGCGCCGTGTGCGGGCTTATGAAGTGGTGAAGTGATGTGAGCTGTGAGACTGAGTTTATGGAAGCTGCGCTCAACAAAAATCAGGCCGCAGTCGTGGCGAAGCCACTCGACAGCGCCGCCGATGCGGCTGACCGGCTGATTGTCTTTGCGGATGTCTCAAAGTTTTACGGCGAGATCCTCGGCATCAATCGCGTCAACCTGCAACTTGAACCGGGCATCACCAGCCTGGTCGGGCCGAATGGTTCAGGCAAAACGACGCTGATGAATCTGATGACCGGGCTGATTCAGCCGACCCGCGGGCGCATCAGCATCCTCGGCCTGACGCCGTCCGAACCCGAAAAGCTCTTTCGCGTGATGGGTTATTGCAGTCAGTTCGATTCGTTTCCGGCAGGAATGACCGGCTTCGATTTCGTCCGGGCATATCTGCCACTGCATGGGTTTCGCCGCCGCGAAGCCGATGAACTCGCCTGGCGCGCGCTCGAACGTGTCAGCCTCACCGAAGCCGCGCACCGCAAGGTCGCCGGTTACAGCAAGGGCATGCGCCAGCGCATCAGGCTGGCGCAATCAATCGCGCATCAGCCGGCGGTGATGATTCTGGACGAACCGCTCAACGGCCTGGACCCGATGGCTCGCGCCGAAGCCATTGCCCTGTTCCGGCAGCTCGCCGATGAAGGCCTGCATCTGATTGTGTCCAGCCACATCCTGCACGAAGTTGACAAGATGTCTGACCGCGTGGTGCTGATGAACAATGGCTACGTGGTGGCCGAAGGCCAGGTCAGCGGCGTGCGCGAAGAAAAGCTGCACGAACATCCGCTGCAAATCGCCGTGCGCTGCGATCAGCCGGCGATCCTTGCGGCGCGACTCTTCGCCGAACCGCATCTGGTCGAGGCGCGCATTCACGAAGACCGGCGCGGCCTGTTCATCAAGACCCGCGATGTCAACGGCTTCTATGCCGCGCTCAACCGGCTGGTGATTGAACTGGGCCTGAATATCGAATCGGTCGCCACCGTTGACGATGACCTCAACGCCGTCTATCAGTACCTGATCGGTACGGGCGGAGGACAGTGAACATGTTCAGCCGTCATCAGGAAAGGGAAGTGAACCGTGACAGCTAATGCGCAACCTGCAAGCCCGGCTCCGCCGTCTGACTGGTCGTTGTGGCGGCATCAGGTGCTGGCGATTCTGCGGCTGGAGATGAAGAAGAATTTTCTGAGCCGTCGCGCCGCGATGATTTACCTGCTGGCCGTGGCGCCGGTGCTGTTGTGGGCGGCGCTGGTGACTTTTGACAAAGGCGCGCGCCGCGATTTCAGCCAGAATTTCAGCGAAGCGCAGAGCATCTTTGCCAACTATATTTATGAAGGTCTGATTCTGCGCACGGCAGTGTTCTTCGGTTGTGCGTGGACGTTTATGAATCTGTTTCGCGGCGAGATGGTGGACAAGAGCCTGCACTATTACTTTCTCGCGCCGGTGCGCCGCGAAGTGCTGGTAGCCGGGAAGTATTTTTCCGGGCTGGTCACGACCATCATTTTGTTTGGCACGTCAACGGTGGCCTCGCTCTTTTTCCTGTACGTGGCGAAAGGCTGGCCGTCGAATGTCGAATATCTGGTCAACGGGCCGGGGCTGAAACAGGCGCTGACTTATCTGAGCATGACGGTGCTGGCGTGCATCGGTTACGGCGCGATTTTTATGGCCATCGGGCTGGTCTTTCGCAATCTGATTGTGACGCTGGTGCTGGCGCTGATCTTTTACTGGCTGGAATGGCTCAACTTTCTGCTGCCGCCGCTGCTCAAGAAAATCAGCATCATTCATTACATCCATTCGCTCGCGCCGGTGCCGATTGACGAAGGCCCGCTGGCCATCATCGGCGAACCGACGCCCTGGTGGGTGGCCGTGCCGGGCATGCTGATTATCACGGCGCTGGTGCTGATCGCCGCTTCAACGCGGACGCGCCGGATGGAAATTCATTACGGCGGCGAGTAAAGATCGCCTCTGGCCAGGCGTCATTGCAATGGCGTTGAATCAGGAGAAAGAGAGATGACGGAACAGACGGAAATAACGAAACAGACGGAAACAACACTGAACAGCGTCAGAAACTTTCCGTGTGCTGCGGTCAGCTCTTCCTGTTT
>CAYWDW010000532.1:2714-4631 GCA_964457105.1 uncultured Heliobacteriaceae bacterium | reverse complement strand
GGCAGTGGTTGATGATGCGCTCAGCCGCGGCGTGCAGATGTTCAGTGAAGCCATCATTGCCCCCGTCGGGCAGGGCCGCGTGGCCCGTGTCGCAACGCGCAGTGGCCTGAAAATCAGCGCCGGAGTTGTTGTATTCGCCTGCGGCCCCTGGCTGCCGAAGATATTTCCGGCGCTGCTCAGTGACAGGATTTATCCGACCCGGCAGGAAGTTTTTTTCTTTGGCGCGCCGCCGGGCGACGGGCGTTTTGCGCCGCCGCTGATGTCGGCGTGGATTGATTTCGGCGCTGAAACTTACGGGCTGCCCGATCTTGAAAGTCGCGGCTTCAAGGTGGCGCTCGACCGGCACGGCCCGCCGCTGGACCCTGACACGGCAGACCGTCAGATCAGTTCTGACAAACTGCGCGAAGTGCGCGAGCATCTGGCCGAACGATTTCCGGCATTGCAGGGCGCGCCGCTTGTTGAAGCGCGTGTCTGTCAGTATGAAAACACCTCGAACGGAGATTTTCTGATTGATCGCCATCCTGAATTTGACAACGTCTGGTTAGTCGGCGGCGGTTCGGGACACGGCTTCAAACACGGCCCGGCGCTTGGCGAATACACTGCCGGATTGATCCTCGGTGGCGGAGCAGTCGAACCGCGATTCTCTCTGGCGACCAAAGAAAACGCGCGGAAACGGTCGGTGTTCTGAATATCGGCTGGCAGATGGCGGCGACCGTTGGGGGAAGTCGGAAGTCGGAATTCGGAATTCGGAAGGAAGAGAATCCGCAGTCTTGCTGCTTCCTGTCATCTGTCATCTCGCTTTCAGCTTCCGACTGCCGAATTCCGACTTCCTCCGCACGCACTCACGTCAAACTCGCTATAACTTTTTCGATCAAAGGAGACCAAAGTCATGTCACGACCTCGTTACAGGTTGTTTTGCCGTGTCGGTCTGATGGCGCTGGCGCTGTCAGGCCTGGTGGCTGCCGGATTGCAGGTTTCAAGCGCGCAGCAGGCAGGCAGAAACTCATCGGCTTCCGATCCGCTCAAGGGGCTGCGCTGGCGCAGCATCGGGCCGTATCGCGGAGGCCGTTCAATCGCGGTTGCGGGCGTGGCTTCGCAGCCGATGGTGTATTACTTCGGCGGCACGGGCGGCGGTGTGTTCAAGACCGCTGACGGCGGCGCGAACTGGGAATCGGTTTCTGACGGACAGCCGTTCGGCACAGGCACGGTGGGCGCGATTGCTGTGGCTGATTCCGATCCGAATACGATTTATGTCGGGATGGGCGAATCGTGCATTCGCGGCAACTTCTCGCACGGCGACGGCGTGTATAAATCAACCGACGCGGGCAGAACCTGGAAGCGCATCGGGCTTGAAGACACGCGCATCATCGGGCGGATTCGCATTCATCCGAAAAATGCCGACATCGTTTATGTCGCCGCGCTCGGTCACGCTGCCGGAACGAACGAGCAGCGCGGAGTTTTCAGAACCAGGGACGGCGGCAAAAACTGGGAGCGCGTGTTTTTCAAAAGCAACAAGGCCGGCGCGGTTGACCTGGCGCTCGACCCGTCAAACCCGAACGTGATTTACGCCGCAATCTGGGAAGCGAAGCGCACGCCCTGGAGCATGGAAAGCGGCGGGCCGGACAGCGGCCTGTTCAAATCAACCGACGGCGGCGACACGTGGACTGAAATCACGCGCAATCCCGGCGGGCCGAAAGGCAGGTTCATCGGCAGAATCGGCGTCGCCGTTTCGCCCGCCAACCCTGAGCGCGTGTGGGCGATCATCGAAGCCGATGACGGCGGCGTGTTTCGTTCAGACAACGGCGGCAGAAACTGGGTGAAGGTGAACGAGAACCGCAACCTGCGACAGCGCGCGTGGTATTACACGCACATTTACGCCGACCCGAAAAACGCCGACACGATGTATGTGCTCAACAC
>CAYWDW010000532.1:0-2614 GCA_964457105.1 uncultured Heliobacteriaceae bacterium | reverse complement strand
TTTACGGCGCGCAGCAGGACAACACGACGGTGCGCATCCTGAGCCGCAGCGACGGCGCCGGGATTGACCGCACCGACTGGCAGGTGACTGCCGGGAGCGAATCCGGCTGGGTGCAGCCGAATCCGAAGAACTCCGAAATTGTGTTCGGCGGCAATTACGGCGGGCTGCTTGAACGCATGGATCACCGCACCGGGCAGCAGCGCGATGTCAACGTCTGGCCTGATAATCCGATGGGCTGGGGCGTCGAGGGAATGAAGTATCGCTTTCAGTGGAACTTCCCGATTCTTTTTTCGCCGCACGATCCGAACGTGCTTTACACCGCTGGCAACCGGCTCTTCAAGACCACGAACGAAGGTCAGAGCTGGGAAATCATCAGCCCTGATCTGACGCGCGACGACAAATCGAAACAAGGCTCGTCGGGCGGCCCGATCACCAAAGACAACACGAGCGTTGAGTATTACTGCACGATCTTTGCGCTCGCCGAATCGCCCGTGCAGAAGGGCGTGATCTGGACGGGCAGCGATGACGGCCTGGTACACGTTACGCGCGACGCCGGAAAGAAATGGGACAACATCACGCCCAAAGACATGCCCGAATGGATTCAGATCAATTCCATCGAAGCGTCGCCGCACGACGCGGCGACGGCCTATTTCGCCGGGACGATGTACAAGTCGGATGATTTTCGTCCGTACCTTTACAAGACCAGTGATTACGGCAAAACGTGGAAGAAGATTACGAGCGGCATTCCTGACCATGCCTTCACGCGTGTCATTCGTGAAGACCCGATTCGCAAAGGGCTGCTCTATGCCGGAACCGAAACCGGCATGTATGTTTCCTTCGATGACGGCGAAAACTGGCGTTCGCTGCAACTGAATCTGCCGGTCGTGCCGATCACCGATCTCGTAATTCACAAACGCGACAGGGATCTCGTCGCCGCCACGCAGGGCCGCGCCTTCTGGATTCTCGATGATCTGACCGTGCTGCATCAGATGAAAGATGAAATCGCCAGAGCCGATGTTCATCTCTTCAAACCTGAAGACACTTATCGCAGCGGCGCGGGCGGCGGCTTCCGGCTGCCGCCGACTGCCACGGTGGGCGAAAACCCCGCGAGCGGCGTGGTCATCAATTACTGGCTGAAGGAAAAACCGAAGGGCGAAGTCACGCTTGAAATTCTGGATTCAGCCGGCAAGCTCATCAAAAAGTTTTCGAGCGCGCCGCCGCAGGGTGGCGCCGGTCAGATGCCCGGCGGCGAGGAAGGCGGCTTCCGGTTTGGCGGCGGCCCGGCGCGCGTGGCCACCGAAGCCGGACTGAATCGCTTCACCTGGGATTTGCGTTATCCCGACGCCACCACTTTTCCGGGAATGATTTTGTGGGCTGGTCAGACGCGCGGCCCGCGCGCCGTGCCTGGCGCTTATCAGGTGAAGCTGACGGCTGACGGCAAATCGCTGACTGAAAGCTTCAGCGTGCTGAAAGACCCGCGCATTGACACGACGCCCGAAGCCTTTGCGAAACAGTTCGAGCTGCTGACCAGGATTCGGGACAAGTTTTCAGAGACCAGCGAAGCGATCATTCAGATTCGTGACGTGCGCAAACAGGTCAATGACACCGCCGCGCGCGTCAAGGATCAGCCGAACGGCGCAAAGCTTGCCGACGCCGCCAAAGCGCTCAGCGCCAAACTGACTGCGATTGAGGAAGAGTTGTATCAGACGAAGAATCAGAGCAGCCAGGATCCGCTCAATTATCCGATCCGGCTCAACAACAAACTCGCGGCGCTCGGTGGCGTGGTCGGCGGGTCAGACGATGCGCCGACCGATCAGTCATACAAGGTCTATGATGATCTCACTGGCCGCATCAACGCGCAGCTTGATAAACTGAAGCAGGTCATGGCCACCGAGCTGCCCGCCTTCAACAAGGCCGTGCGCGATGCCGACATTCCTGCCGTCATCGTCAAACCGGCAAAGGCAGACAAACCGGCAGCGAGCGGCGGACAGCAGTAACTCAGAGGTTTTATGACAGACAACGAAGTCACAGAGGGACAGGGCGCGCCGATCCACAGGGAAGCGGTCAACCCTGTCCCGATTACGCAGAAACCTGAAACGCCTTACGAAGCCATCGGCGGCGAAGAACGCATTCGCGCGCTGGTGGATCGCTTTTACGACATCATGGACAGCGCGCCGGAAGCGGCAGGCATTCGCGCGCTGCATCCGGCTGAGCTGACCGAATCGCGCAACAAGCTGTACTGGTTTCTGGTCGGCTGGATGGGCGGCCCGCCGGAATACATCAGCCGCTTCGGTCATCCGCGCCTGCGCGCACGTCACGTGCCTTTTTCGATTGGCGAATCAGAACGCGATCAGTGGCTGTGGTGCATGTTCAGAGCCATGGATGAAACCGGAACGCCGGAAGCCGTCAGGCAGCATTTGCGCCACGCCTTTGCAGGGCTGGCTGACTTTATGCGTAATCAGGAAGGCTGAAGCGGAATTCGGGAGTCGGAATTCGGAAGTCGGAAGTCGGAAGTCGGAATGAAGAGAAGCTGCAGTCTCGCTGCTTCCTGCCATCTGCCATCTGCCATCTTTCTTCCGAATTCCGACTACCGAATTCCGACTTCCTCCAGGCC
>CAYWDW010000531.1:0-4633 GCA_964457105.1 uncultured Heliobacteriaceae bacterium | reverse complement strand
GAACGAACCAAGTCACCGACCATCCGCACAAATGTGTTGGTACGTTCCCGTACATCAGGATGATCGGAGCAATGGTAGGGTGACAGCAGCGGTTCGCCAGATCAGCTTTCAGGACGATGGGAGGTATTTTGCGATGGGCAATCAACCAGCAGGGGCGCCGGGCGGTCCGGGCATTCCGGCCAAATGGACTTCGAGCGCCAAGAGTGGCGTCGGCACGGCGCTTAACGCCGCGAGCCGCGTCTGGTTCACGCTCAGTCACGGCATCTTCAACGAAATCTATTTCCCGCGTGTGGATCAGGCCTGCACGCGCGACCTGGGCCTGATCGTGACCGACGGGCGCGACTTCTTCTCGGAGGAGAAACGCCACGCGCAACACGAGGTGGAGTATCTGGCGGCGGGCGTTCCGGCTTATCGGCTGACCAGCATCTGCGCCGGTGGGCGCTATCGCATCGAGAAAGAGATCATCACGTCGCCGCATCGTGATGCGGTGCTGCAGCGGACGCGGTTCACGCCGCTGCAGGGGCGGCTGGAGGATTACCATCTTTACGCGCTGCTGGCGCCGCACGTGTGCAACCATGGCGCGGGCAACAACGCCTGGGTTGGCGATTACAAAGGCGCGCCGATGCTGTTTGCAGAACGCGATGGTTACGCGCTGGCGCTGGCCTGTTCCGCGCCGTGGTTAAATCGCTCGGTCGGTTTCGTCGGCGCGAGCGACGGCTGGCAGGATTTGTCGGCGCACAAGCGGATGGAGTGGAGCTACGAGCGGGCTGAGAACGGCAACGTGGCGATGACCGGCGAGATTGACCTGAATCATTCCGGCGGCGTCTTCACGCTGGCGCTGGGTTTTGGCATCAGCGCGCATGAAGCCGGCCTGTGCGCCCTGACCGCGCTCCAGGAAGATTTCGACCTGACATTGAAAGAATACGCCGACGAGTGGCGGCGCTGGCGGCAGACGTTGCGCGCTGCGCCCACTGAAGCCGACTCGCGCGACCTGCACTCGATCAGCCTGATGGTGCTGCGCGCTCACGAGGCCAAGAAATTTCCGGGAGGAATTATCGCCAGCCTGTCAGTGCCGTGGGGCTTCGCCAAAGGAGATGAAGACCTCGGCGGATACCATCTGGTCTGGCCGCGCGATCTGGTCGAGGCCGGTTCGGCCCTGCTGG
The DNA here is from genome assembly GCA_964457105.1 of uncultured Heliobacteriaceae bacterium. Classification (GTDB taxonomy): domain Bacteria; phylum Acidobacteriota; class Blastocatellia; order RBC074; family RBC074; genus DASRDU01. The sequence continues at coordinate 3,470 of CAYWDW010000531.1, read as the reverse complement.
CGGCGGGCGCGCACGACGCCGCTCTGCGCGTGATCCATTATCTGGAAGCGACACAGGCCGCCGACGGTCACTGGGCGCAGAATATGTGGATGATGGGCGACCCTTACTGGGATGGCGTGCAGATGGACGAGACGGCGTTGCCGATTCTGCTGGTGGATCAGGCGCGGCGCGAGGGCCTGCTCTCGGCGCGGTTGAACGAGGAACACGTGACCAGTTTCTGGCCGATGGTGAAAAAGGCGGCGGGCTACATCGTGCGCAACGGCCCGGTGACGCCCGAAGAGCGGTGGGAGATGGATCCAGGCTATTCGCCTTTCACGCTCGCGGCTGAAGTCGCGGCGTTGCTGGCGGCGGCGGACCTCGCCGACGAATCCGGCGAGCCGGACGTCGCGGTTTATTTGAGAGAGACCGCCGACAACTGGAACGCCAGCATCGAACGATGGATTTACGTGACCGATACTGAGATCGCTCGCCAGGTCGGCGTCGAAGGTCATTACGTGCGCGTCGCGCCGCCGGACCGGGCCGAGGCCGCGTCGCCGCGCCAGGGTTTTGTCCCGATCAAAGGCCGCCTGCCCGATCAGAACGCAAAGCGCGAGTCTTACCTGGTCGGGCCGGACGCGCTGGCCCTGGTGCGTTGCGGATTGCGCGCAGCCGACGACCCGCGCATCGTCAATACGGTGAAAGTGATTGACGCGCTGCTCAAAGTCGAAACGCCCAGCGGGCCGGCCTGGCGGCGATATGTTGGCGACGAATACGGCGAACACGCGGACGGCTCGGCCTTCGACGGGACGGGCATCGGGCGCGCGTGGCCGCTGCTGACCGGCGAGCGCGCACATTACGAACTGGCGGCGAAACGCCCGCGTGAGGCCGAGGCGTTGCTGCGCGCGATGGAGGCTTTCGCCAACCAGGGCGGCCTGCTTCCCGAACAGGTCTGGGACGCGCCGGATATTCCCGACAGAGAATTGTTCTTCGGGCGCGCGACCGGCTCGGCCATGCCGCTGGTCTGGGCGCACGCCGAATACGTCAAGCTGCGCCGCTCGCTCGACGAAGGCTGCGTCTGCGACCTGCCGCCGCAAACCGTCGAACGTTACCTGGTCAATCACACCGGCTCACCTTACGCCGTCTGGCGGTTCAATAACAAATGCGATGCGATGCTGCCAGGTTTGACCTTGCGCGTCGAAACGCAGGCTCCCGCCGTCATTCACTGGAGCGCCGATGAATGGCGCACGGTCTCGGATGCCAGGACGCGCGACACTGATCTGGGCGTCTGCGTGGCCGATCTGCCGACCGGCGAACTGGCTGCCGGCGCCCGCATCAGTTTCACCATCTACTGGCCGGTCACCGCGAACTGGGAAGACAACAATTTCGCTGTGCAGGTGATTGAACCGGAGCGCGAAAGCGGCGCGCGGCAGGAACTGGTCGAGGCGCAGGCGTAAATCCTGTCAGTTCTCAGCTCGGAGGCAACCCTGGCACGGCCCGCCAGGCCCCGTGCTGATCGGCTTCCCCGCGCCTGCCGACCAGGCTGAAGAGATTCCTCAGCCCAGGCGCCCGGTAAAGACGACGTGATTGAGGATGACCGCGACTTTCGATACAGCCTGTTGTTGGAAACTGATGCAATCGTCTTTTTTCATTTCAGGAGATGACGCGGACGCCGCCTGAAGGTCAGGGGGCCTGCTTCATCCCTGGGCGAACTTTTTATCGTTTGTTGCTGGTTTTCTGACGCCTCTATCGCCGGGATGAGCAATGTCTGCTCGTCGCGCTCAGCGCCAGGTTGTTGACCGGAATTCAAGTTGCATCTTTCGATGAATCGGTAGCGAGCCGAAACATTAACATCATTGACTATTCTGACGGGCCTGGCGGCTGTCGCTCTTCGGGCGGTTGCCGGGGGTGCCCTGTGTAATCACTTCAAAGCATCGAATGAGAAAGGAAAGTTGACATGAAGATTCAGAACATGATGACCACGAATGTGGCGGCCTGTGGTCCTGACACCAATCTGGCCGCCGCCGCCGGTCAGTTGTGGGAAAACGATTGCGGCTGGCTCCCGGTGGCCGATGGCGCGGGCAAGGTGATCGGCGTGCTTACAGATCGCGACATCTGCATGGCCGTCGCGACCAAAAACCGGCCTGCCTCTGACATTCCCGTGCATGAAATCATGACCAGCGTGGTTCACGCCTGCCATCCAGGTGACGACGTCAAATCCGCGCTCAGGACCATGCGGAACGAAAAGGTGCTGCGCCTGCCCGTTGTCAACGATGACGGAAACCTGCAGGGCGTGATCTCGATGAACGACATCATGATCCAGACCGAGGCGGGCAAGAGCGGCCTGTCGTGTGAAGAAGTCCTCAATGCGCGCAACGAGATCGGCGAACATCTCTTCCAGCGAAAGGACGCCGAGCAGCAGTCGGCGCATCGGCACGCGGGCGCCTGAACGCGAACGAGCCGCCCCCCGCCTTCACGGGCAGGCGAATGCGGCGACAGGTCATCTGCGAGATGGCCTGTCGCCTGTTCAAAAGAAGCCGCGAAGATTATTGCTCCGTTGATTGCTGATCGGCGCGATCCTTCGGTCGTTGCAATTTTTCGCGGAGCGTCGCCAGCGTCATCTCGCTCCGGCTGAACGCCAGAAACCCGATCATCAGTTGCGGCAGCGCCAGCAGCGCGAAGGCGACCAGCGAACATCCGGTGGCCGACGTCTTATCTACCCCGAAGAGCGTCAATCCGAGGACGGTGAAGAACTGATACGAACCGACGTTGGCCGGAGTGTTCGGCAGCGCCGTGCCCACGCCCACGATCAGGTAAACCGTCAGCCCCACCCAGATGGAAAGGCGCAACCCATAGCCCAGCATAATCAGCCACAGCGTGATCCCCTGCAGGGTCAGAAACGGCAGCGAGAGCGCGAACGCCAGGTAAAACTCTTTCGTGCGGCTCGTCTCGCGCAAGCCTGTGCCGAGTCGCGTGAACAATCTGGCGACCGGGCGCAGCGGCTTCCACGTCCGCAGGCCGCGAGCGCCTGGCCGCTCGTCTGGTCGTGGATGTGGCCGCCGCAGGACAAAATAAATGAACAGCGCGGCGACCACCGCGATGATGACGCCGAACGCCTCTCCGGCTTCGAGCCAGTATTCCGGCAACGGCGCGAAGATCGCCGCCAGTCCGACGCCCAGCGCCACCCACACGCCGTCGAACAATCGCTCCAGGATGATCGAAGGAAGAGTTGCGACAAAACTTACCCCCATCCACCGCGAGACGAGGTGACAACGCACAAATTCACCGGGGCGCAGCGGCAGGATTTCGTTGGTGAACAGTCCGGCATAGATGGCCTGGGAGGCCTGCCACAGGCTGATCTTTCCGACCGGCGCCAGGAGCAATTGCAGGCGCACGGCCTGAACGAGGTAAGCGGCCAGATCGCAAACCATCGCCAGCGCGATCCGGCGCCAGTTGATGCCCGCTACCTGGTCAGCCAGCCGCGACAGATGGAT
>CAYWDW010000530.1:0-4640 GCA_964457105.1 uncultured Heliobacteriaceae bacterium | reverse complement strand
CTGAAACTGGTCGGCTCGCGTTGGGGCAGCGGGCAGATCAGCTTCACGGGGCTGGAAATGTTCAATGCCGCCGGAGAGGCCGCGTGGGTTTTCAGGACCGATGACGAAGTGACGCTGCGGTTGCATTACACCGCAGACGATGATTACCCGCAGCCGGTCTTTGCGATTGATCTGTACCGGTTTGACGGGGTTTTCGTCGGCAGCATCAACAACTATGATACGCATCCCGCGCGCCTGGCGGTCAGGCGCGGGAGTGGCTCAATTGATTTGCATCTTCCCCGCCTCGAACTGGCGCACAGTGTCTATTACCTCACGCTCAAAGTCTGGACGGAAAGCCGCGCGCCGCACTGGGACGACCCGGCAGACGTGCATCATCAGATGTATCAGTTCAATGTCATTGCCGAGCGCGTCATCCATGGCCTGCTGCATTTTGAAGCGGAATGGTGTCAGGCTTCGCCTGAACAGGATGAAGCCGGAACTCCGGCCCGGATTGCTACTCCATAAAATGATTTTTCCCGCGAAGCCTTAAATGCTGCTTGACAGAAAATGCCAGGGAGCATAGTTTATGCGCACCGGCAGCAATTCCAGCAAATCACTCTGAACAGCAGTAACAACACATCGGTAGCAATACCTTTGGGGCCTCAATCCTTCAGGTAAGCTCTGACTGAAAGGAGTCGTGTCTCATGAAGTTCGTCCGACTTTGGGGCATTGCTGCGATTGTCCTCACGGTAGCAATGTTGTCGGTTTCAGCCAAAGCTGATCCGATTATTTTCACTGCTACCCTGACCGGCGCGCAGGAAAACCCGCCCAACAATTCAACGGCCACGGGGGCCGGCACGATTGTCCTCAACGGCAATCAGGCCACGATCTCGCTGACCTTTACCGGCATCACTTCGGGAGCCGTCGCCGCGCACATTCACCAGCCGGCAGTGCTGGGTGCCAATGGTCCGGTGATTATCCCCTTCAATGGGTTGTTCGCAGTCGGGGCCAACTCGGCTTCGTTTACGACCGTCGTTACGCTGACAGCCAGCCAGATTACGGCGCTCAACGCCGGGTTGCTGTATTTCAATGTCCACAGCAACAGTTTTGCCGGTGGTGAAATCCGGGGCAATATCTCCGCCGCCGTGCCGGAACCGGCAACCTTGCTGTTGCTGGGGTCAGGCCTGCTCTCACTGGCTGGCATCATCAAACGACGAAACAAGAATTCTGAATAACATCCCCTCAGAGCCTGACACTCAGAATTACGAGGGGCAGCGCGGCGGCTGCCCTTTTTGTTTTTCGGGCAGCGGTGATTGCCTGAAGCGCGACAGGCTGATAAATTCCGCAGCCATGCGCATCGCCAGAATCATCAGTTCCAGTTCTCACGTTGATTACGCCGCCCGCGTGCTTGACTCGCTCGAAACCGCCGAACCACCTGCCCCGACTGATTATCATTTCGGTCAGTTCGTCAAAACCGCCACCGGCAGCAGCGAAGTCATCGGCGTCATTTACAACTCGCAACTGATCAATCCCGAATACGGCAATTATGGCCCGCGACTTTCGACGCCGCCGGAACATAACGCGGTGTTCAGCCCTGACTATCTGAACGAACAGGGCGTGCTGATCGGCATTCTGCTGCTTGGCTGGTCATCGGCGCAGGCTGACGGGCGTCGGCGCGTGCAGGGTGTGCCGCGTGAAGTGCTGCCGATCAATGCCGATGTCGAAACGATGACGACTGACGAAGTGCGCGCCTTTCATCACAACGCCGCCGGTGCGCTCGAACTTCATTACTACTCGCACGTCACCACACACGCCGGGCCGTTTGCGTTTCAACTGCTGACGGCGATTGTCGAGCAGCTTGAAGCCCTGACGACGGAACGCGACCGCTCGCGGCTTGCCGTCCTGCGTCGCTCGCTGCAATGGCAGCAGACCATGGGCAAAATGAAATAACCCGGCAGCCTCATTGACAGAATCAGCCAGCCAGCCCGGACAGCACTGAACACAGTCATCATTTGTCTCTACATAAAAGAGCAGGCAGTGAACAACCGGTTCACTGCCTGCTCGCGGTCTTTTTATTGAGGACTTTTACCTGCTGGCGCTGACCTCATGCGCGGAATTGAACAGGCTGCGCGCGCGCGCAATCAGGCGGCGCAGCGCCCGAATGATTTTCGGCACGATCCAGCACGCGATGATCAGGAAGATGACCACAACGACCAGAATCACGACCGGATGAAAAACCATCAGAATCGCCGAGCCAAACGTCACCGCGTCTTCGGTCAGACTCAGCGCAATATTTGAAACCGGCTCAGGACTGGTGTTGGCCGCCAGCCGGGTCGCGGCCTTGGTGCCGTGCGAAGTCAGCGCCACGCTGCCGCCGACGAGCATGGCAATCGCGCTGACCATCGGGCTGACATTGGCAAAGGCCGAAGCCGCCAGAATGGCCCCGGCAGGCACGCGGATAAAAGTGTGAACGGCATCCCAGGCCGAATCCACCGCCGGAATCTTGTCCGCGACAAATTCCACCAGATACAGCGCGCCCGCCACGCCAATCACCCACCATTCACCGACCACGCTCATCTGGCCGGGCAGTTGAATGCCTGAGAACCGTTGCAGCAGACCCAGCGTCAGCACCGTTGCATAAAGATTGATGCCTGAAAGCCAGGCCGAACCCATCGCCATTCCAAGAGTTGTCAGCCAGTCCATCGTGTCCTCCTTCTCATTTTTGGTTCACGCCGTCATCTGTTTTTGCGCGGCTCATCAGATGACCTGGCGTGACGGTTTGTTGTCCACGCGGGGGGCGCAACACTGCTGTTTAAGGGGGCGTCTGACCTTTGAAAATTCTGGTTGTTCCGCATCTCTCCAGCAAAGCGGCAACTCTTCAGTTCCGGCTGCCCTGTTACTGTTTTCCATTGCGTTCTTCGAGGGCATCAACCCGCTGAATATTTTTGTTGAGCGCCTGCACCATCTCCGTCAAGGCCTGCTGCATCTGCTGCTGCGTCTGCTGCATTGCCGCCTGAGACTCAGCCAGCGCTTCAAATTTTGCGTCACTGCGTCGCTGAGATTCAGCCAGTGTTTCGATCATTGCGTCACTGCGCTGCCGAGATTCAGCCAGCGCTTCGATCATTGCATCGCTGCGCTGCTGAGAGTCGGCCAGTACCTGGAATTTTGTATCACTGTGCCGCTGAGATTCGGCTAGTGCTTCGATCATTGCGTCACTGCGCTGCCGGGATTCAGCCAGCACCTCGAATTTCGCATCACTGCGCCGCTGAGATTCAGCCAGTGCTTCGAATTTCGCATCACTGCGTTGCTGAGATTCGGCCAGTGCTTCGATCTTTGCGTCGCTGCGTTGCTGCGCCTGTTGCATGGCTGCCTGAGACTCGGCCAGTGCTTCAAATTTTGCATTACTGCGTTGCTGAGATTCGGCCAGCGCTTCGAATTTTGCGTCGCTGCGTTGCTGCGCCTGCTGCATTGCCGCCTGAGACTCGGCCAGTGCTTCGAATTTCGCATCACTGCGTTGCTGAGATTCGGCCAGTGCTTCAATCTTCGCTGCGGCGCGCTGCTGCCATTTCTCGGATTCGATCATGGCCTCAGCCAGTCTGTCCTGTGAGTTTTCAAGCATCGTCATCGCCTGCCCGACATCGGCCCGGAACTGACGATTCTCAAGGCGAAACTCCTTCATTTCTTCCTTTGCTCTGATCTGCGCATCAGTCAGCGCGGCCAGCCGGTTGCGCAGGTCTTTGCGCTCCCGATTGAACAGCTCCGTCATTGACATCATCATCCGCTGAAGCTGCGCGGTGTTGTCAGTCACCGTACTCACCCTCCCGGTCAGGGCGCTTACCTTGTCAGCCACCTGTTCCAGGCCGATGGTTACTTTGGCCTGTTCAGTCAGAATGAACTGAATAGTCTTTTCCATTTCTTCCCTGGTCATTATTTCCTCGCTTTCCACGCCTCACTCACGGGTCGCGCGCGCTCAGCTTTCGGTGGTCTGCCGGGCCTGCGCTCAGCCACCAGCTTCAAATCATCTTCGCGGATGAGATGCTCTCTGCCGATTTGCACTGAAGGCAACCGCCCACTTTTGATCAGGGCAATTACCCGCCGCTGACTGACACTGAGTCTGGCCGCTGCTTTTGCGGTGGTGATCAATCCTTCTGTTCGCATGCTCCAGAGTCTACTTAAAAAAAAGTATTCCGCAACGGAATACTATCTCCGACCTGACTGTGCCAGCTCAGAACACTCGGCATCGGTCAGCGCTGCCCGGACAATCGCAGGGAGCGGTGATTGCGATAACACAGCAAGTCAGATAATCTCTTGCGAACCCGGAGGAACGGGGAGAACAAGGTCGTTTCAAACAGATTCTCTCAGGATTCATCCCGTCAGGAGTGCTAATTCGGCTTATGTCTTCATCACTTGCTGCTGAAATCAAACAGCGCCTGCTCGCGCTGGTGAGCGATCACTTTAATCTCACGCTCGACGATGTTGCGTCAGAAGTGCCGCCGCGCACTGAACTCGGTGATCTGGCCTTCCCGGTCGCCTTTGAACTCGCCAAACGGATCAAAGCCGCAACCGGTGAAAAGAAAAATCCGCGCGAAATTGCGGCGAAGCTGGCCGCCGGGCTGAGCAGCATTTCTGGCGTCGCAAAAGTTGAAATCGCAGGCGCTGGT
>CAYWDW010000529.1:0-4647 GCA_964457105.1 uncultured Heliobacteriaceae bacterium | reverse complement strand
CATAACCGCCGATGCTTTCGTTGTACTGAATCATCGTGTTCCACTTCATCAGCACACGGCTGCCGTCAAAACCGCCCCACCAGTAAATATCGTGTTCGCGGTCACCGGGGTTCTGCACTTTCGTCGCGCAGGCGCAGATGCCTTTCCAACTGTATTTCACGCCTGCGCCCGCCCAGAGCGAGCCGAGGCCGTAAGGCATCGTCTGATTTTCCACCGCCGCGGCCATCGGAAAGCGCAGGTTGAAGCGCCGTTCGAGCGTGCCCGGATAATACATCCCGCGCAGCACGGCTTCTGCCGGCACGCCGCCGTAACACGACACCAGCGCCGTCATCGGCGCGCTGATATGCCCGTCCCGAATGCGACTGATCAGGCGATTGAAATCGGCGGCTGATCGGTTGCGCTCATAAGTCCACAGCCAGAAACTGCCGTCACAATTCCACCGGCCCTGATAAGGCGCCGGGTTATTGGCCGTCGCGTCAGCCTGGTTGAGGTAATAATCAAGCATCTCAACGAAGGCGGCGCGATAGCCTTCCTCGTCCATCGTCCACATATAATCGGTGTGGTCGTCAGGCGCGAGATAGATGCGTTTGGGAGTCTGAGCCGGGATGGTGAACAGGCTGACACACAACCATGCGACAACCGCAAGCGGCACGAATCGGCAGGTCATAACAGGCTCTTTCGGTAATTTGATCAGCCGCACCGCGCAATGATTCAAGCTGACGCTGGTGGCTGGCTGATTGCTGATGTTGTCGAACCGGGGGGAATGTGACTGCTGCGGCGCAACAGCGCGCACAGTCTAAAACAAACCCGCCAGGATTAAAACGTCGAGAATGCGCCCAACACAGAAAACAAGGGGCAAAACAAGGAGCAGAACAAGGAGCGCAGGCGTCCCGCCTGCATGGTTCCAGGCAACGCGCCTTTCGCGGCATACAGGCAGGCGGGACGCCTGCGCTCCTTGTTCTGCTCCTTGTTCTGCTTCTTGTTTTGCACCTTGTTGAGCATCCTGCCTGCTGTTGTTAGAGTGATGACTTACCGGATCATAAAATAAGGTCGGTGCGAGAAGGTCATGAGTGAATCATCTGTGGAAACTGTGAATGAGGCTGCAACTGCGGCGGTGCCGTTGCCGGTCGTGGCGATTGTCGGACGGCCCAACGTGGGCAAGTCCACGCTTTTTAATCGCATCATCGGGGCGCGGCGTGCGATTGTCGGCGATCTGCCGGGCATCACCCGCGACCGCATTTATGGCGAGGCGCGCTGGAATGAGCAGGCTTTCAACCTGGTGGACACGGGCGGCATTGTGCCGGATGACGATGCGGTGATCCCGGCCAACATTCTCCGGCAGGCGCGAGCGGCGATTGATGAAGCCAGTGTGCTGCTGTTTGTCGTGGACGTGCGCGATGGCATTGCGCCGCTCGATGAAGAACTGGCGAAGATGCTGCGCTCAGTCGGCAAGCCCGTGTTTGTAGTCGCCAACAAATCCGACACGGCAAAGGTGGCTGACCTCGCGGGTGAATTTCATCGCTTCGGTTATGACGATGTTTTTCCGGTTTCGGCGGAACACAGTCTGGGCATCGGTGATCTGCTGGATGCCGTGATTGAAAAGCTGCCGCCGGTCGAAGCGCGTAAATGGAAACCGCGTGAAATTGCCGTCGCCATTATCGGGCGTCCGAACGTGGGCAAGTCATCGCTCATTAACAAAATGCTCGGCGAGGAGCGCGTCATCGTGACGCCGATGGCTGGCACCACGCGCGATGCCGTGGACAGCGTCTGTGCCGTCAGCACCGGCACCGGCGACGAAGCGAAAACGATTCACCTGCGGCTGATTGACACGGCGGGCATCAGGCGCAAGGGCAAGACGGAAGGGATGGCTGAAAAGCTGTCGGTCGTCATGGCGCGCAAACACATCGAACGCGCCGACGTGGTGCTGGTGGTCGTTGATGCCATTGAAGGCGTGACGCACCTGGACGCTTCGATTGCCGGTTACGCGCACGAAGCCGGACGTTCAGTCATCATCGTCGTCAACAAATGGGACGCGGTTGAAAAGGACACTTACACGGCCAAAGCCGTCGAAGACAAAATCCGCGAGCAGATGAAGTTCCTTGATTACGCGCCGATTATTTTTATCTCGGCCCTCTCAGGTCAGCGCGTGATGCGACTGCCGGAGCTGATTGCCCGCGCCGACGAAGCGCGCAGTCAGCGCATTTCAACCGGCAAACTCAATGAATTTTTCCGCGATTACCTGGAACAGCCGCGCGCCACGACTTCGTCAAAACATCCGCTCAGGGTGTTGTATCTGACGCAGGCGATGACGCGCCCGCCGACGTTCGTGCTGTTTCTGAGCAGCCGCAAAACGAAACTGCATTTTTCCTACGAGCGATATGTCATCAACCGGCTGCGCGAAACCTTTGGCTTTTTCGCCACGCCGATCAGAATCCTGCAACGCCACCGCAAGTGATGACGTGGCCGATCACTCAGGCAGAACCGTCATGGAACAACCACCCGCGACATTATTGCCCGACCCGGCGCGCCTGTGCGTGCTGCCGCAATCCGAATTTCATCCGCCCGATCCGCGCGCCATCAGACTGTGGCAGATGAGCAGTCTGATTTTTTTCGGGCTGCTGATGCTGGCGCTGCTGGTCGTGGCGCTGCTGCTGAGCTGGACGGGCCGCGGCAGTGTTTACTGGTTGCTGCCGGGCTGGGCGCTGCTGTCGGCGTTGTGCGGGTGGTTCAGTTTCTGGTTTCCGGTGCGGGAATGGCGGGCGACGGGCTGGCGGCTGGATGACCAGGTGCTGCTCACGCGCGGCGGCGTGTGGTTTCAGGTCATCCGGCTGCTGCCGCTCAATCGGTTGCAGCACGTGGACCTGCATCGCGGGCCGCTCGAAAGAATGTGCGGCCTCGCGTCGCTCGTGCTGCACACTGCCGGGACGCACGCCGAGAGCATCACGATTCGCGGCCTTGATGCCGATGAGGCCGCGCTGCTGCGCAACCGCCTGGTCGCGCTCGGAGTTGAGCATGCAGCCTGAATCCGAACAGTTCAGGCCTGACCTGCCACCGTCCGCCGGGGCCGCGATGATCCCGGCGTTGCTCTCCGGCAGGCTGCATCCGCTGACGCTGGTGCTGGGGCTGATTACCGCGGTGCGGCGCATGATTATTCCGGCCATTCCGCTGCTGTTCATCAAAAACCGCTGGGTCGGTTTTTCACTGCTCCTGCTGATGTCGGGCGGGACGGTGGCCACGCTGCTGATTCGTTACTTCACTTTCAGCTACCGGATTGAAGACGGCGAACTGCGGACGAAGGAAGGCATCTTCGAGCGCACCGAACGGCACATTCCGCTGGAACGGATTCAGGAAATCAGAATCGAACAGAGCGTGCTGCAACGCCTCTTCGATGTGGTTGAGGCGCACATCGAAACTGCCGCTGGCGAAGGCCCGGAAGCTTCATTGTCGGTGCTGTCGCGCGCCGAAGCCGAACGCCTGCGGCAGGCCGTCTTTGCGCGCCTGTCCGAACCGCGTGATCGCAGGGCTTCAGCCGTTGCCGTCGCGCCTGAAGCCGGGCCGGAACGCGCGATCATTTATCAGCCGGGCTGGCGTGAACTGGTGCTGGCGGGGCTGACCTCAAATCACCTGCTGTCGGGGCTGGCGCTGGTTGGCGCGCTGTGGGCCTTTGCCGATGACGTGCTGCCCGAATCATTTTACCGGCGGGGCGGAGTGATCTTTGGCGAGGCCGTGCAGCAGTTGCTGGCGCAGGGCACGCGCCAGGCGGTGCTGGTCGGCGCGGCGATCCTGTTGCTGCTGCTGCTGGTCGGCATGATTTTTTCAGTCGTGGGGACGATGGTGCTGTTTTACGGCTTCACGCTGTCGCGCAGCGGCGAGGATTTATACCGAAGCTGGGGGTTGCTGACGCGCCGGGCGAGCAGCCTGCCGCGCCGCCGCATTCAGGTGCTTGAAATCGAAGAAGGTCTGTTGCGCCGCCTGTGCGGGCTGGCCGCGCTGCGCGCCGACATTGCGGGCAGCAAGCGCGAACACGAAGACGATAATCATGGCCGCGATGTGCTGCTGCCGGTCATCAGACGCCAGGAACTCAGCGACCTGCTGCCGGTCTTTTTCGCTGATCTGCCGGATGACCGGGCTGAGTGGAAGCAGGTGTCAAAACTGGCCATCCGGCGCGGCACGCTCAAGAGCGCGATTGTTGCGGCGCTGCTTGCGGCAGGGCTGACGGCTTATGCTCAGCGCCCGCTGAGTCTGTGGCCGCTGGCGCTCGTCCCGCTGATTTACTGGATCAACGTGCGGCGGTATCGCTTCCTGGGTTATGCGCCCGGCGAAAAATATTTTCACACGCGACGCGGTTTGCTCAGCCGGACCACGCACATCGTTCCGGTCAGCAAGGTGCAGGTGATTGAACTGCGCCAGACTCCGTTTGATCGCAGGCTGGGACTCGCCAGCCTGCACATTGACACCGCCGGGCAGGCTTATACGGGCGGCGGGCCGAGCATCGGCAATCTGCCGCTTGACGAGGCGCGCCGACTGGCCGAATCGCTCGCGCACCGCGCCGCGACCGCCGGGCCGCGCTTCTGAATGGCGATTACAGCAGAAGTCGGAATTCGGAAGTCGGAATGAAGAGAAGCCGCAGTCTCGCTGTTTCCTGTC
>CAYWDW010000528.1:0-4650 GCA_964457105.1 uncultured Heliobacteriaceae bacterium | reverse complement strand
CCGCGCGCGTGATGGCCGCGTGGAATCGCCCGGTGGTGGCCGTGACGGCGAGCGCTGCTGCTGTTGTTGTTTGCCGGCATTGCGCTGGCGCTGGCGGCGGTGGGGATTTACGGCGTGATGGCTTATTCGGTGTCGCAGCGCACGCAGGAAATCGGCGTGCGCATGGCGCTCGGCGCTCGGCGCGGCCAGATTCTGAAGCTGATTATGGGGCAGGGCATCGCGCTGACGCTGACCGGCCTGGGCATCGGCCTGGTCGGGGCGCTGATGCTGACGCGGCTGATGGCCAGGCTGCTGTTTGAAATCAGCGTGACGGACCCGGTGACCTTCGTCACCGTCCTGGCGCTGCTGTCGGCGGTGGCCCTGCTGGCCTGCTACCTGCCCGCCCGCCGCGCGATGAAAGTGGATCCGATGATCGCGCTCAGGTATGAATGAAACCGGCTGAGAAACAGCATGACACGAAAATTCCTGACAGGACTCGTTGCGTCAGAAACGACAAAAGCCACCGGTCAAGGTGGCTTTTGTCTTAATCCCTGGAGCCGACAGCCGGACTTGAACCGGCGACCTACTGATTACGAATCAGTCGCTCTACCAACTGAGCTATGTCGGCTTCTGGCTTGTCAAAACGGCGGAGCCGCTCAAACGAGGGCGCATCTTACAACACGGCTGCGGCGAGGGTCAAATTGAAATCCGGGCTGGCAGGGCGCGCTTTAATCGCCCGCCATTTCGCTCAGTTCGCGCGCCTGTTCCTTGTACTGCAACTGATACAACCGCCAGTAAATTCCGCGCTTCGTGAGCAGTTCCTGGTGCGTGCCCAGTTCACGAATTTCACCCTTGTGCAGCACGATGATCTGGTCCACGCGCTGAATGGTTGACAGCCGATGCGCGATGATGATCGAAGTGCGGCCTTCCATCACGCGGTCAATGGCCTGCTGAATCAACTGCTCGGTTTCGGTGTCAATGCTTGAAGTCGCTTCATCCAGAATGAGAATGCCCGGATCAAAGGCGAGGGCGCGCGCAAAGGAGATCAGTTGTTTCTGTCCGACCGAAAAGCCCGCGCCGCGTTCGCGCACCCGCGTGGCGTAACGCTCCGGCAACTGTTCGATGAAGGTATGCGCGCGCACTTCACGCGCGGCCCATTCGACGCGCTCATCCGTAATCGCCTGGTTGCCGAGCCTGATGTTGCTGGCAATGTCGCCCGAAAACAGAAACACATCCTGCAACACGACAGCAAATTTTTCGCGCAGCTTCTGCAGCGGCCATAAACGAATGTCCACGCCATCCAGCAGAATCTCGCCGCGCTGAATGTCGTAAAAGCGCATCAGCAGGTTCGTCATCGTCGTCTTGCCCGACCCCGTCGCGCCGACAAAGGCGATGGACTGCCCCGGTTCGACGGTGAATGACACGTCGCGCAACACCCAGTCTTCGTTTCTGTAAGCGAACCAGACGCGGCGAAATTCGATGCGGCCTGAAGCGTGCGCGCTCGCCGTCGGCAGTTGCGGCTGGTCAGGCGCCGTGATTTTGTCCGGCGTGTCGAGCAGTCTGAAGACGCGCTCGCTGGCGACCACAGCAGCCTGCAGCACGTTGTATTTGTCGCTGATGTCCTGAATCGGCATCCAGAGCCGCTGCGTGTATTGCAGAAACGCGACCAGCGTGCCGATGGTGATGACGTTCTGAATAACCTGCCCGCCGCCATACCAGACCAGCATGGCAATGCCGATGGATGAAATCAGGCTGACCAGCGGATAAAAGACCGCAAAGTAAAAGATGGTGTCGAGATTGGCCTGCAGATGTTCGCGGTTGATCTGATCGAACTGACCGAAGGCCCGGGCTTCGCGGTTGAAAAGCTGCACGGTCTGCGCGCCTGAAATGTGTTCCTGCGTGAAGGCGTTGAGCCGCGCAATTTTGACGCGCACGGCCTGAAAGCCCCGGCGCGCACCGCGCTGAAACCACGCCGTCGCCAGCACCAGCAACGGCACGACCGCCAGCGACACGAGCGACAGCGACCACGAATAATAGAGCATCATCCCCAGCGCCGCCGCAATCAGCACCAGATCGCCCAGCACTTCAACCAGTCCCGACGTGAACAGTTCATTGAGCGAATCAACATCGCTCGTCAGCCGCGTAATCAGCCGTCCCACCGGGCTTTTGTCGTAATAAGCGAGTTCAATCGTCTGAAACTTGCGAAAGACTTCCTCGCGCAGATCGAACATCACGCGCTGCCCGATGGTGTTGAGCAGCACATCCTGAAAATAGCCGATGCCCAGCGTGACGACGAGCGACAGCAGATAGAGCAGCGCCAGCAGCGCAATGCCGCGAAAGGCCAACTCCACAGGCATCTGATGATGCGCCGCCGGAGCGATGTATCCATCAATCGCCCATTTGGTCAGCAGCGGCCCGACCTGCCGCACCAGATTGACGGCCAGGGTCAGCAACAGCGCCACGATGACCAGCCTGCGATACGGCGCGAGATAATGAATCAGCCGCCGCACCAGGGCCGTGCTGTTGAGTTTGCCGAGTTGTTCTTCTTCGTGATGTGAAGCCATTTACAAATAGATTCCAGAATTGATTTTCGCCGCAGCTTCATTTGTTCACACAGCCCGACGATTGATCTTCCAGCTTCTTTTCCATCAGCCCGGCGATTCATCTCCATTCGCCCGGCGATTGATCTTCCAGGTTCACTTTTGCATCAGCCTGGCGATTGATCTTCCAGGTTTACTAAGACCAGCAGAATGCCTCGCTGCTTGCGGCGAGGATGAATGCTTCAAAAAAGAAGCATCTTCCGCTGAAAAGCCCCGCTGCTTGCGGCGGGGATCTTTACTTTTGCATCAGCCCGACGATTCATCGCCGGGTTTCGGGGCGATAAATTTCTTTTTTCCATGCCGGGTTTCGGGGCGATAAATTTCCTTTTTCCATTAGCCCGGCGATTCATCGCCGGGTTTCGGAACGGCAAATTTCCCTCAGCCCGGTTCACCGGGCTTTTCCAACTGCTTCAGCACGTTGTCCAGTTGAGCGAGTTCTTCTCCGATCCAGTTGTCATTTTCCGTCTCGGCGCTTTCCAGCAGTGCAGACAATTTCCCTGTGCGGTGATGTTCCTCCTGCCGATCAATATAACGCGCCACGGTGATCAACTCATCACGCCGCAGACTCAGCACGCCATAACCTTCCTGCCAGCTCAGTTTGAATTTCGGCGTCAGCTCACGATTCATGCGAAACGATGTCGCGCCCTTGACAGGCCCGATGAATTCGGCAGGAGAAATTGCCGGAGGCAATCGCACCAGCAGATGCGCGTGATCAGGCATGGCGTTGTGACGGATCGGCAGGCCACCACGCTTTTTCGCTTCATCATTGAGAATCTCCAGCAGTTGCGGACGCCAGCGCCGGTCAATCAATGGTTCGCGCGAATGCGTTCCCCAGACGAAGTGATAATAGAGTTGATGGAAGGTGTGCGACATTGGCGAGTCCTGATTGTACTCCGCAATCAATAACTGCGGCTGAAGCCGGATCGAAGCCCGGTGAACCGGGCTGACCCATTTATCATATCCCTTACCCGCCGATGAATCGGCGGGCTAATGGAAAAGTTCGCGCCGATGAATCGGCGGGCTAATGGAAAAAAAACGAAATCAGCTCGCCGCCAGTTCTTCCTCCAGCAACTGTCGCTCATACAAATCGGCATACTCGCCGCCGTGCTGCATCAGTTCTTCGTGCGTGCCGCGTTCGATGATGCGCCCGTGATCGAGGACGCAAATTAAATCAGCCTCCTTCACGGTCGAAATGCGGTGCGAGACGATCAGCGCGGTGCGGTTGCGCATGACGGCGCGCAACTGCGACAGGATGGTTTCTTCGGTGTAAGTGTCAACGGCTGACAGCGCGTCATCCAGAATCAGAATGCGCGGCTGACGCATGACCGCGCGGGCAATGGCGGTGCGCTGCTTCTGACCGCCTGACAACGTAATGCCGCGTTCACCGGTCAGGGTTTCATACTGCTGCGGAAAGTCGCTGATGTCAGCGGCCAGGCCGGCCACTTCGGCGGCCCGTCGAATCTGATCGGGGCGGGTTTCGCTGACGCCGAAGGCGATGTTTTCAGCCAGCGTTTCGCTGAACAGAAAAGTTTCCTGCGGCACGTAGCCGATGCTCGCGCGCAATTGCGGCAACGGAATTTCGCGGATCGGGTGATCGTCAATCAGCACCATCCCCAGCGCGGCATCAAGCAGGCGCGGCACCAGATTCATCAGCGTTGATTTGCCCGCACCAGTGCGTCCGATGAAAGCCACCGTCTGTCCGGGTTCGATGATGAGGTTAATGTCGCGCAACACGAGCGGGCCGTCGGGTGAATAACGAAAGTTGAGCTGGCGAAATTCGATTTTGCCGCGCAGTTCAGGCAGTGGCTGCACGTGCGGCGCGTCGGCAATGGCCGGTTCAATCTGCATGATCTGATGCATGCGTTTCAGGCTGGCCAGGCCGCGCTGCACCATATTGGTGACATAGCCCATGGCAATCAGCGGCCAGATCAGTTGTTCCAGATACAGATTGAAAGCGGTGAATTCACCCAGCGACATCTGACCGAGTCCGACCTGGCGGCCTCCATACCAGAGAATGGCGGCGAAGCCGAGGCCGATGCAGAACTGCATCAGCGGGCGAAAGACGGCGGAG
>CAYWDW010000527.1:0-4650 GCA_964457105.1 uncultured Heliobacteriaceae bacterium | reverse complement strand
GTTTGGCCGTGAGG
The DNA here is from genome assembly GCA_964457105.1 of uncultured Heliobacteriaceae bacterium. GTDB lineage: Bacteria > Acidobacteriota > Blastocatellia > RBC074 > RBC074 > DASRDU01. Next base: position 4,636 of record CAYWDW010000527.1, on the reverse strand, counting down.
GACGCACTTTGTCTTGATTGAACGCCGGAAAACTAACACATCATCAGCCTCAGTCGCAAGGTGAATTTCCGGCGAGGCTCAGGTCCGGCGTTCCGGCTGACAGCTTGTCGAGCTGCCCCTGACGCCCGGCTTGCACTTGTTCGTCCAGTCACCTGAAATGCTCAATCGCTCAGGATCTCCAGTCATCCTGACCTGAGCGCCGATGGTCTGTCAGCCTGCATTCAGGCCCGAATTCAGGATTGACCCGCCAGGGCTTCTGTTAGAGGATGAGCCGCAAACAGCAGGCACCTCAAAGCTCAGGAGGCAGATCATCCATGACCAGAGAAGAGACCAGGCTGCGGGAATCCCGTGAGCGCAAGAACCACTGGAAACGCTGGGGGCCGTATCTGAGCGAGCGACAGTGGGGCACGGTGCGCGAGGATTATTCGCCTGATGGCGCGGCGTGGGATTACCTGCCGCACGATCACGCGCGGTCGCGGGCTTACCGCTGGGGCGAGGATGGCATTGCCGGAATTTCTGACCGGCATCAGATCATCTGTTTTGCTCCGACCTTCTGGAACGGGCGCGACCCGATTCTGAAGGAACGGCTTTTCGGCCTGACAGGCAACGAAGGCAATCACGGCGAGGACGTCAAGGAATATTACTTTTACCTCGATTCGACGCCGACCCATTCCTATCTGAAAGCGCTCTACAAATACCCGCAGGCCGCCTTCCCTTATGCGCAACTTGTGGACGAAAGCCGCCGCCGCAATCGCCGCGAAGCTGAGTATGAGCTGCTCGACACGGGCGTGTTTGATGAAGACCGGTACTTCGATATTTTCATCGAATACGCCAAAGCCTCCATCGAAGACATTCTGATTCGCCTGACGATCATCAATCGCGGCCCGGAAGCGGCTGAGCTTGAAGTGCTGCCGACCATCTGGTTTCGCAATACGTGGTCGTGGGGCATTGATGCGCGCCGCCCGCGCCTGCGCCGCGATCCTGACCTCAGCCTGCCCGGTCTGAGCGTGATCCGGCTGCGCCATTTTGAAACCGGCCTGCGCTATCTGGTCTGCGATGAAGCGCCGGAACTGCTCTTCACCGAAAACGAAACCAATCTGCGGCGGCTTTACGGCGTCGAAAACGAATCGCCCTGGGTGAAGGACGGCATCAATGATTATGTCGTTGACGGGCGGCAGCAGGCCGTCAATCCCGCGCAGATCGGCACAAAGGCGGCGGCGCGTTATCGCCTCAATGTCGGCGCGGGCGAAACCAGAGTCATCAAACTGCGCCTGACGATGGAAACACCGGCTGACGGCATGCTCGGCGCTGAGTTCGATCAGTTGTTTGAAATGCGCCAGGAAGAGGCTGACGAATTTTACAATCGCTTTGTGTCGGCTGGCGCCAGCGATGAGGTGCATCAGGTGCAGCGCCAGGCCTTCGCCGGAATGCTCTGGTCGAAGCAGTTTTATTATTACCACGTGCGCCGCTGGCTGCGCGGCGATCCTGGCGGGCCGGAGCCGCCGGCGCAGCGACGCACCGGACGCAATGCGCACTGGCGGCATCTTTACAACGAAGACATTATTTCAATGCCGGACAAGTGGGAATATCCCTGGTTTGCCGCCTGGGATCTGGCCTTTCACTGCATCCCGCTGGCGCTCGTTGATCCTGACTTTGCCAAGGAGCAACTGATTCTGATGCTGCGCGAATGGTACATGCATCCGAGCGGTCAGCTTCCGGCTTATGAATGGAATTTCTCGGATGTCAACCCGCCGGTGCATGCGTGGGCGGCGTGGCGCGTTTACAAAATCGAGCAGAAACACTGGGGCCGCACCGACACAAAATTTCTCGAACGGGTCTTTCACAAACTGCTGCTCAACTTCACCTGGTGGGTCAATCGCAAAGACACCGAAGGCAACAACGTTTTTGAAGGCGGCTTCCTGGGCCTTGATAACATCGGCGTCTTTGATCGCAGCTCGAAACTGCCGACCGGCGGTTATCTCGAACAGTCGGACGCGACAAGCTGGATGGGCATGTATTCGCTCAACCTGATGGTGATTGCGCTTGAACTGGCGAAATACAATCCGGCCTATGAAGACGTCGCGTCGAAGTTTCTGGAACACTTCGTCTACATTTCGCGCGCGATGAACAACATTGCCGGGCAGAGCATCGAGTTGTGGAACCGGGAGGACGGCTTTTATTACGACGTGCTGCATTTGCCCGACGGCTCGCACTTTCCGATGAAGGTGCGTTCGCTGGTCGGCCTGATTCCATTGTTCGCCGTCGAGAGCCTGGAATCCGAAGTCGTGGACACGCATCCCGGCTTCAAGCGGCGGATGCAGTGGTTCATTGACAACCTGCCGGAGTTTACCGATTACATCGAAACCGAAACGACCGCGACCAACGTGCAGCGCCTGCTCGCGCTCGTCAACCGGCAGCGGCTGCGGCAACTGCTGCGCGTGATGCTGGATGAAAACGAATTTCTGTCGCCTTACGGCATTCGTTCAGTCTCGCGCTGTCACCGCGATCATCCTTATGTTTTGTGGGTTGGCGGCGAGGAACACCGCGTTGATTATGAACCGGCGGAATCGAGCACCGGGCTGTTCGGCGGCAATTCCAACTGGCGCGGCCCCGTCTGGTTCCCGGTCAACTTTCTGATTATCGAATCGCTGCAGAAGTTTTATCAGTTCGTCGGTGATGAATTCAAAGTTGAATGTCCGACCGGGTCAGGCCGGATGATGAATTTGTGGGATGTGAGCCTGGACTTGTCGCAGCGGCTGACACAGATCTTTCTGCGCGATGAAACGGGGCAGCGGCCTGTGCATGGCGGTGCGGCGAAGTTTCAGCACGACCCGCACTGGCGCGACCTGATGCTCTTTTACGAATACTTTCACGGCGACAACGGCGCCGGCATCGGCGCGAGTCATCAGACCGGATGGACGGGCCTCGTCGCCAAACTGATTCATCAGCTTTATCGCGTCGGACGCCGCCGCACCACCGGCAGGCTGGACCCGCGAATGATTGCTGAGCTGGAAATTGATGCCTGAGAAAATAAGCAGAATTTTCTGCAAGCCCTGAAACAAGCGGCGTTCAGAACGCGGAGGTAAGAGAGATGAAAATGACAACCGCGTTTCTGATCGCCATGGCTTTGCTGTTTTCCGCGTGCAGCGCTGAGAAAATGTCGGACCGCGCTGCCAGCATTCCCGTTGCGCACTCAACGCCAGCGGCATCATCGGCACCGATCATCGCTGCGCCACAGTCAGCAGCCGCAAAGACCGTTCCGGCTGAATTCAATCCGGCTGACCAGGCGCTGCCGCCCGTCATTCCCACCGACCGCAAAATCATTCGCAACGGCGAACTCACCATCGAACTCGATTATCCTGACCACGCACAGCGCCGCATCACGACGATTGCCGAATCGCTCGGCGGCTTTGTCGTCACTTCTGAATCGCAGCAGACTGAATCTCACGGCCAGCAGTCGCGCCTGTCAGTGACGGTGATCGTGCGCGTGCCATCGGAAAAGTTTGCGGCGGCCATTGAGCAGCTTCGCGGCCTCGGCAGCGGCGCGCACATCCTGCACGAAAAGATCAGCGGGCAGGACGTGACCGAAGAATACATTGACCTCGAAGCCCGCATTCGCACGAAGAAAGCGCTCGAAGCGCAGTTCATGGAAATCATGAAACGCGCACAGAAAATTTCCGACGCGCTCGAAGTGCAAAGCCAGCTTGCCGGAGTGCGCGGCGAAATCGAGCAGCTCGAAGGGCGCCGCCGCTTTCTCGAAAACCAGTCATCGCTCTCGACCATCACGATTCAGTTGCAGACGCCCGCACCGCTCGTCGCCACCACGACACCCGGTTTCTGGCACAACCTCAGAGAAGCCTTTGGTGACGGACTGACGACCGCCACTGAAATTATTCTCGGCCTCATTCGCCTGGCCTTCGTGCTCGCGCCGGTGCTGCTTCTGATCGTGCTGCCCGCGTGGCTCGTCTGGCGCTTTGCCTTGCGGCGAATCGTCAGAGAGTGGTTCAAAAGGCCGACCGCCGTGGCCCGCTGATGCCGCATCAGCGCCGGGGCAGGAGAGACAGGCTTCCGGCGACAATAAAAATCCGGCGCACGATTGCAGCCCTGTCGCAGCGCTCGACAAGTGCCTTCCGCAACGCTTCAGCACGATGGATCGCTGCGGCATTTGTCGCGTCATCATCTTTCCATCTTACCTTCAGCATTTCCGCTCGGAGACTGCTGACACCACTTGAGCTTCAGGAGCAGACCCGCCAGACGATAGCTGCATTCAAAGGCCTGGCAGGAACGCAGAATAGGTTCTCTGGTATCAGGATTCCGGGATACAGGTCAGAGCTTTTTTATTGTTCCAAGACGCTAGTGCAAAACTATGCGCTTTCAGCGCAAGACTTTCAGTTGCTACACATCTTTTGGGAGGCTCAATAGCCGTTTCTGGGAGCTAACAGAGCAAGAGCGTAAGAAGTGATCCGAGTAGAGCTTTCCCGCGCTTGCGAACGTTCACGAGTTTGGACAAATATGGGGAGGCCGCTTGGCCTCCCCATGAGGCACTTCCAGCGGTAAGCTGGTTGTATGCCTATACAAAATACACGAGTTTGGACAAAATCCGGCTCAATGGATGATTGCCTGAGTGTCGAAGTCT
>CAYWDW010000526.1:0-4657 GCA_964457105.1 uncultured Heliobacteriaceae bacterium | reverse complement strand
ACCGGGCTGATGATCCTGCGCGGCGGTCGCATCGCCGCGGAAAAATACTGGCAGGGCTGGACGGCTGAAACCTCGCAGCCGATTTACTCCGCCAGCAAAAGCGTCGCGGCGATCCTGGTCGGCATGGCGCTGGAAGCAGGCAAGCTGAAATCTCTTGAGCAAAGCGCCGCCGATTTTGTGCCGTCGTGGCAAGGCACGCCGAAAGCGGCGATCACGCTGCGTCACATGCTCACGATGACTTCGGGCATCAAGGTCGGCCCCGTCGCAGTGTCACCTGCGGTAGATGCCTTTGAAGCGACAGCCGCCCTGCCGCTCGAACATCAGCCCGGCACGCACTGGGCCTATAACACGCCGGTCTATCGCATGCTGCTTCGCATGCTGGAGACCGCAACGGGCGAAAGCATTGACCGGTTCACGCAACGCAAACTCGCCGGCCCGCTGGCGATGAACCATTCGAACTGGGATTGCAGCCCCGCGCCAAACAACAAGACGAATTGCGCCTGGTATCGCAGTTGTCTGCGCGATATGTCGCGGTTTGGTTTGTTGATTCAGCGCGATGGCCAATGGGAAAGCAGGCAGCTCATCAGCAAGTCGTATGTCAAAGCGGCGACTTCGACATCGCAGAAGCTGAATGAAGCTTATGGTTATTTATGGTGGCTCAACGGCAAAGCGTCGTTCCTGCTGCCTGCCGGGCGCGCCGTGCCGGGCATGCTCTGGCCGGATTGCCCGCCCGACGCCATCGGCGCGCTCGGCGCACAGGACAAGAAGATTTACATCGTGCCGAGCCTCGATCTGGTCGTCGCCCGGCACGGCGGAGCGTCCGGCGTGGCGCGCACGCCAGGCGCGGAAGGCGGCGGAAGACTTTCGTTCGACAACGAATTGCTCGGACGCATTTGCCGCGCGGTGAAACAATGAATCAGACCACGCAGCATTGGTACAGTACAGGGAGCGGTAGCGACCTGGTGCCACGAAAGGCGACCTCTCTGTCATCACCAGGTCGCTACCGCTCCCTGTACTGTACCGCCGCGCGCGCCAATATTGTCTGGTTCGATTTAGTGAAAACCGAGGAGGCATTGTGAAGCGAAAAAGAATCTGGTTGACAGCAGTTTGTTTGTGCGCCGCAGTCTGCATCGGCGTCATCGTCGTCACTGCGTCGCATCGCGGCGGGAGCAATAATCAAACGGCGCGCAAGCCGAACATCGTCCTCATCGTTGGTGACGATCTCGGTTATTGCGACGTGAGCCTGTACGGCTGCCGCGAGATTCCGACGCCGAACATTGATTCCATCGCGGCGGCGGGCGTCAAGTTCACCAATGGCTATGTCTCGGCGCCGGTGTGTGCGCCGTCGCGCGCGGGTTTGATCACCGGGCGTTATCAGCAACGCTTCGGCTTCGAGTTCAACGCCGGGCCGTTGCAACGCGCGATCAGCGATCCGGAGATGGGCCTGCCGACTTCGGAGATCACGCTGGCCGAAGTGATGAAGAAAGCGGGCTACGCCACCGGGATGGTCGGCAAGTGGCATCTGGGGATGCACGAGAAATTCAATCCCATCAACCGCGGCTTCGACGAATTCTTCGGCTTTCTCTTCGGCGCGAATATGTACATTGATCCCGATCAGCCGGGCGTGAGATCCGCTGACCCCGAAGGCGTCGGCGTGCGGATTCGCACCGCGCGCAACCCGATTGTGCGCGGGCTGACGCCGGTCGAAGAGAAAGAGTATTTGACCGATGCCTTCGCGCGCGAGTCGGTCGCCTTTATCGAACGCCATCGCAATGAGCCGTTCTTTCTTTACGCGCCATTCAACGCGCCGCACACGCCGTTGCAGGCGACGCCGAAGTATTACGACCGCTTCCCGAACATCAGGGACGAGAAGCACCGGATTTACGCGGCGATGGTCAGCGCACTTGATGACGCGGTCGGCGCGATCCTCAAAAAGCTGCGCGATACGGGTCTGGAGAAAGATACGCTGGTCGTTTTCCTGAGCGACAACGGCTGCGCGACTTACACCGGCGCCTGCTCGAACGATCCGCTGCGGCTGGGCAAGCTCACGCATTTCGAGGGTGGCCCCCGCGTGCCGTTTGCGATGCGCTTTCCCGGCAGGATCAAAGCCGGGATGGTTTACAAACAACCGATCAGCTCGCTCGATCTGTTTCCAACGGCGGTCGCAGTCGCGGGCGGCAAGCTGCCGACAGACCGCGCGTATGACGGCGTTGATTTGCTGCCGTATCTGACGGGCAAAAAGAAGACCGCGCCGCACGAAGTTTTATGCTGGCGCAACGGCGAAAACGGCGGCGTGCGCAAAGGCCGCTGGAAACTTTTCAAAGGCGGCGATCATTACTGGCTCTTTGACCTGTCGAAAGACATCGGCGAGCAAAGGAACGTGGCGGACAAATATCCGGCCATCGTCGCGGAGTTGAAAAAGGAATTCGCCGCCTGGGAAGCGCGGATGAGACCACCGCTGTGGCCGTGCCGCAGGCTCGGCGAGCAACAGTTCCCGGTCGTGATTGACGGCATCAGATTGAATCTCTGCATTTGAATCGGAGTACACAGCATTGGGACACCGGTGCAGTACCGCGCGCGTCAGCAAGCGGCTGACCAATGAGATAGCCGCTTGCTGACGCGCGCGGTACTGGACCACTCTTGAAGGAGGCTTTCAGGATGACAGATCGTTTCACTGAGACAGCCGCTTGCTTACGCGCGCGGTACTGTTCCCGCCGCGAACGCGCACGGTACTGTTCCCGCCGCGAAATGCTCGGACTGGCGGGCGGCGCGCTCGGTTTGGGCTTGTTGCCATTTGGCTCGCGGGCGAATACGTTTCAAACGGCATCGGGCATCAACGCCAATCCGAAGCTCGCCGCCCCGAAAAGCGTCTTGCCGCGCACCGTCGCGCTGCTTGAAAAATTGCAGCAGGAGAAGATGCAGATCGGCAGCCAGTTTTATCTTTCGCGGCATGGCAAACCGCTGGCGGATTTCGCCCTGGGCTGGTCGCGCCTCGACACGGTTCCGATGACGCCGGAGACGATGATGATCTGGTTCTCTTCGACCAAGCCCGTCACTGCCGTCGCCGTTGCGCAGCAATGGGAGCGCGGCAAATTCGAGCTGGATGATCCGGTCGCCAAATACATCCCCGAATTCGGCAATCACGGCAAGGAAGCGATCACCATTCGCCACGTCCTGACGCATCGCGGCGGCTTTCGCCGAGCTGATGGCGGCAACAAGTCGCTGTCGCGCACGATGGCCGAAAACCTGAAGCTGATTTATCAGGCCGAACTCGAACCCGGCTGGGCGCCAGGAAAGAAGGCCGGTTATCACCCGACCTCCGGCTGGTTCATCCTCGGCGAACTGGTGCAGCGCGTGAGCGGCAGGAAGTTTTCCGATTATGTCCGCGAAGAGATTTTTCTGCCGCTCGGCATGCGTGATTGCTGGATCGGCATGCCCGTCGCACGCTTTCGCGCTTACGGCAACCTGATCGGCTGGATGTACGCGACGCGGCCCGGCGTCGAACCGCAACCCACGCCGGTTCCGAACTCCGAAGCCTTCAACACGGATTGCAGTCCGGGCGCGGGCGGGCGCGGCCCGATGCGTGAACTGGGACGTTTTTACGAAATGCTGCTTAATCACGGCGCGCTCGACGGCAGGCGCATTCTCAGCTCGCAGACCGTCGAAGCGATCACCGCGCGCCATCGCGTCGGCATGCTCGATCAGACATTCGGGATCGTCATGGACTGGGGACTCGGCTTCAACGTGGACTCGCATCTTTACGGCAATTACTGCTCCGACCGCACATTCGGTCACGGCGGCGCGCAATCTTCAGCGGGTTTCTGCGATCCTGAATATGGCCTGGTGGTGGCGATGGTTCTCAACGGCATGCCGGGGCCTGCGGTTCACGCTCAGCGCGCGCTCGATCTCGCCAACGCCATCTACCTCGACCTGGGGCTGGCGAAAGAAGGCGAGCCGGGCAAGCCGCGCGTCTTGCCCAAAACCGGCTGATTGTCTATGTTGCAAAGCGTGGTGACGGGCAATTCCGGCGCGGCGCTGGCGAACGCGGAAGTCATGGTCACGAACCTCGAATCCACGAACACGCCCGCGTTCGGCAATCCGAACAGGATCTTTCTTCCCATAACGCTTATGAATACGAAATCGCAATTTGTCATTTGCATCAACAACGAGGCTTATCCGGCTTCGTTGCAGTTATGGAAAGTTTATCGCGTGTTACCTGACGAAAAAGGCGCGCGGCATAACATGATTCGCGTCATTGATGAGTCGGGCGAAGATTATCTTTTTTCCGCCAGCTACTTCGTTCCGGTCAGGTTACCGCAGGCGGTGAAATTGGCGATGCTTGCTACGGCTTGAGATAACGAAATGAACAGGGGAAGCGAAATGTCTGAAATTTTGCGACTCAGTTCAATTCGGGTTTGCGACGGTTTTTATCGGAGTTGATTTTCAAATAAAGCGAACGACGTTTTGCCTTGGTCGGCTTCTGCGATCCCGAATATGGCCTGGTTGTGGCGATGGTTCTCATTGCCCAAAACCGGCTGATCGTGCCGTCGGCTGCTTTGAGTGAGCGGCAAAATCGCCCGTGACCTTATCGAAGCTGCTGATTAGTCCGTAAACGAAGTCTTGTTGCGTTTTCTCGCCAGAGCAAATACTCTGGCGA
>CAYWDW010000525.1:2441-4666 GCA_964457105.1 uncultured Heliobacteriaceae bacterium | reverse complement strand
GGCGCGGCAGCCACTGCCGGTGGCGCGCGTGGTCGGCATGGCTGGCCTGCTGGTTCTGGTGCTGGTCGTTGCGCTGGCGGTGCGCCTGCGGCTGAACATTGGTCGGCCCGAAGCTCAGCAATCGCTGCTTGCGCTGAGAACCGTCGAAGCCGACAGCGCAGGCCGCACGCCTGAAACGATGCGGGCGCGACTGCTCGCTTACATTGCCGCACGCAACAACTCCGGCCAGGATTTTGAGGAGCAACTGCTTGGTCAGGCGCGGCTGGAACTTTACAAGCCTGACACTCACGAAGTCTGTTTCTCGCTGCCCGCTGGAAACAGTTCAATCGCAGCCATCACAAATCAGATCAGCCGGTTCATCGCTGACCCGGCGCGCATTGAAATTGCCACCGAAGAAAACGGGCGGCTGAAGCTGGGCGACCTGTCGCTCGACAAACGACCTGATCGCGCCTTTCTTTTCAAAACTCCGGAAGAGAACGTCCGGTTCGATGCCGACACGACGCTGAGCTTCAGCTTCGCGCGCGCGACTTACACCGTCACGCTGCGCGAAGCGGTCAGCTACATCACCAATCACAACGCGCAGGGCGGACAGTTGCAGGTCCGCACGGGCGAGCGCGTCAATGGGCGTGAAAAAGTCTTTTTCAATCACGGCGCTTTTGTCGCCCGACACGGTGAACCTTCGCTGATGCGCCTCGTCGAAGAACTGACCGGCAATATCCCGGCGACTGCGCCCGGCGCGCGAGAACAAAAGATTCAGCACCTGCTCGATTTCGTTTCGCGCGAAATCGTTTACGACAACGACGAAGCCGCCAGCAAAGTCGAAATTCTCAAACATCCGGTCGAAACGCTGATTTCGCGTCACGGCGACTGCAGCAACAAGGCGATTCTGTTCGGGTCACTGCTTGAACAGCTTGGCGAGGATTACGTCTTTCTTTACTGCCCGGAACACATCACGGTCGGGGTGAAGCAGGGCGACTTTGAAGCGCGCAACAATCTGACGCTGCGTCGTGAAAATCAGGTGTGGGTGATTGCCGAAACCACCGCGCCGGGCTTTCGGATTGGCCTGTCGCGGCTCGACCGGGAATGGATCATCAAAAACGCGCAGTACGTGCAACACCCCGATCAGCCCAACGTCATCTTTGATCTGCGCACCGGCGCGCAGGCCGCTTTCAGATAAATTGTCAGGATGATCCGGTGAGGTTTTCAAACCGCTGGTAATGCTGCTGGCGGAAGGCTTCAACTGAACTGCCGGCCTGGGTGAAAAGGTCGCGGGCGTGATTGAAGTCGCGGGTTTCGAGCGCCTCTTTGAGCGCTTGCAGTTCGCCGATCATGGCTGACAGCGCGGCGGTGATGTGCGGCTGATTGGTCAGCACGATGTCGCGCCACACGCTCCAGTCGCTGCCGGCGAGGCGCGTCATATCGCGCCAGCCCGTAGCGGCCAGGCGACGGGCGAGGTCCGTGTCGGTGGCGTCTGGCGAATGACCTTCGAGCAGCAACCCGGCGAGCGTGCTGGCGATCAGTTGCGGCAGGTGGCTGATGAGCGCCACCGCGGCGTCGTGCTGTGCGGGCGCCGTGATGACCGGACGCGCGCCGAAGCGTTCGATCAGGGTCCGGAGTTGCGCGAACTGTTCATCGCTGGCCGTGTGCTGATTCATCAGCGCCCACGTTGCGCGGTCAAACAGATCGGCGCGGGCATATTCAAGGCCGGTGTTTTCGCTGCCCGCCATCGGATGCCCGCCGATGAAAGCGACGCCGGCAGGCAGCGATTCACCGGCCACGCGACAGATTTCAGCCTTCGTGCTGCCGGCGTCAGTGACCATTGCGCCGGGCTTGAGCAGATGGCCTCTCGTTTTCAGAAAATCAATGATTCCGCCAATCGGCGCGGCCAGAAAAATCAGCTCGGCGTCACACACTGCGCCGCGCGCAAAGCTTTCTTCGATGGCGTCAGCAAGGCCGCGTTCGACCGCGAGGCGCGGCCCGCGTGAACCGCCGCACGCGGTAATGCGGCCAGTGAATCCGGCGCGGCGCAGCGCGAGGGCAAATGAACCGCCGAGCAGTCCGCAGCCGACGATGGTGATGTGAGTGAGGTCGGGCATCTGCTCAGATCTCATCCGGGTTGATTCCCAGTTCCTTGAGCCTGGCTGCCAGTCTGGCTGCGCGCCGCGTTTCCCGTTTGAGCTGTTGCTGCAATTTGCGGGCAGTTTCATCCTTTTGCGCCAGTTCCT
>CAYWDW010000525.1:0-2431 GCA_964457105.1 uncultured Heliobacteriaceae bacterium | reverse complement strand
GCAGGGCAGCTTCTTCGGGAGTCGGAACCAGTTGGCCGGAATGAGTGAAGTAACGCAATTGTTGATTGTGGATGCCGAGATAAAGATTCAGCACCTCGCTCCAGCGCCAGCCGCAATCATTGGCCGGGATTTCCTGATAGCTGCCGCTCGCCAGTTGGAACCCGGCAAACTCCTCCGTCTGTGGCGAGAACCAGAAATATTCCGGCGTGCGAAAGCGCCTGGCGTAAAGATCGCGTTTGATGGTGCGGTCAATTTCAGCTGTGGAATCTGACAACAACTCAATGATCAGGTCAGGATACCTGCCGCCTTCTTCCCAGACGACCCAGGAATTGCGGATGCGTTTTTCGACGCCGGTCACGACAAACAGATCAGGGCCGCGAAAGTCGCGCGACTTGAGCTGTTCGCGGCTGTAATAAACCGTCAAATTGGCACCGATAAAATAATCGCTGCGCTCGCGCCAGTACCGCGCCAGGCTTGAGTACAGCACCATCAGTTGCAGGTAGTGCAGTTCCGATTCCATTTCGGGTTCATCGCTTAACAGTTCTGCCGCTGAAGGCATCACGCGATTGAGTTGTTCGGCTGTGATTGACATAACTGCATCAGTCAGTAATTGAAGATCCGGTTACATTCTGCGCTCGACCGCCGGGGCGATCAATCGCAACTGCGCCATCAGCTTCTCGAACTGTTCGGGCAACAGCGACTGTGCGCCGTCACACAGGGCGCGTTCAGGATCGTTATGCACTTCGATCAGCAGGCCGTCGGCTCCGGCGGCGACGGCGGCGCGGGCCATCGGCGGAACTTTGTCGCGGCGGCCTGTGGCGTGGCTCGGATCGGCCACAATCGGCAGGTGCGATAATTTCTGAACGACCGGAATCGCGGACAGATCGAACGTGTTGCGCGTGTAAGTCTCAAAGGTGCGGATGCCGCGTTCGCACAGAATCACCTGATGATTGCCGCCCGACATGACGTATTCAGCCGACAGCAGCCATTCCTCAATCGTCGCGGACGGGCCGCGTTTGAGCAGGATCGGTTTGTCGAGTTTGGAGAGATCCTTGAGCAGATTGAAATTCTGCATGTTGCGCGCGCCGACCTGCAAAATGTCAACGTAGCGAATGAACATCGGAATCTGCGACGATTCCATAATCTCTGACACCGTCAGCAGCCCGTGTTTATCGGCAATTTCGCGCATCATCTTCAGACCGGGTTCGCCGAGTCCCTGAAAGCTGTAAGGCGAAGTGCGCGGCTTGAACGCGCCGCCGCGCATGACCTGCACGCCGAGGCTTGAAACAGTTGCGGCGACGGCTTCGATCTGTTCGCGGTTTTCGAGCGTACACGGCCCGGCCATCATAATGACCTGTTCGCCGCCGATGACGACATCTTTGATTTTGATCTTCGTGCCTTCAGGTTTGAAGGCGCGAGCGGCCAGTTTATAAGGCGAACTGACGCGGACGACTTCCTGCACGCCTTCGATCAGTTCGAGGTCGCGCGTGTCGGCAATCTGCGCGCCGACGGCGCCGAGCACCGTATGCCGCGCGCCGGTCGAGCGGTGAATGTCGAAGCCGAGGTGAACCAGTTTGTCCACGACCTGCGTGACCTGCTCTTCGGTCGCGTGTTCCTGCATGATGACGATCATGGTTGTAAACCTCTTTCAGGATGAAACTCTCAAACCACGGGGGAAGAAGGGGAACACGGGGAAGTAAAAACATTCAGGAGTTGATTTTCCCCAATAGCCAGTGTGTTCCTTGTGGTCAGCATTGTTCCTTTGATTCGATGCGTTCAATCCGGCGCGATTCGTCAATGACGCGCTCAAACAGGCGCCGGATGGCTTCATCGTCAAGCGGGCCGGTGTTGGCGGCGGTGACGTTGGCGATGACCTGGACTTCGCGCTGCGGCGAATAAACATCGAGTCCGAGGCGGCGCTTGAGGTGGCCGATTTCAATCGCGCACTGCGAACGTTCGTTGAAGAGCCTGACCAGCACGAGGTCAATTTCATCAATTCTGATGCGCCAGTCGTCAATTGTCTTTTCTTCGCTCATCGAATCACAAGGTTGAAATGGCGGGTGCGGTCGGACCTCAGAACTGCATTACAGTCGGTGCGGCCTCACCCTGCGTTGCTCAGTGCCCTGGCCAGGGCCGCGACTCTGGCCACCAGGTCCGGTGAATTGAGGTTGTGTTCAATTTCCAGCACCAGCCGCGTGCCGACGGCGGCGGCGTCGGCAAAGCGCCAGACTTCGCGGACGTGTTCAGGGGTGAAGATGCCGAAGCCGACCGCGATGGGCAGGGTCGTGTGACGGCGCACGCGCTCGACGACTGCCTGCACGTTCTGCATCGCCGATTCGCGCATGCCGGTCACGCCGGTGCGCGCGACGACATACACAAAGCCGCGCGTCTTTGCGGCAATCAGCGCCAGCCGCTCATCGGTCGAAGTCGG
>CAYWDW010000524.1:0-4668 GCA_964457105.1 uncultured Heliobacteriaceae bacterium | reverse complement strand
CCATCCGCTGCCCTGGCAACGAAGGCGGCCTGCCCGCGATTTCAAAACTCGTGCCCGCGCCCGGCCCGGCTGACGTTCCTGAAGCCTGTCCTGTCGTTCGGCAATGTCCTTCAGCTTGAAGCCAACCTCCATCATATCGCTGGCAAAAGCTTCCTGCTGCTTCTCGAACATCTCCATCCGTCTGTTCATTTCATCGCTGGTCATGGCTGTGCGGCCTCCTGTTCATTTGTTCGGCGCGACGGCGATGTTATCAAAAAAGACCTCGAAAGGCGCATAAGCGTAAATGCCCGGACTGCCCCGGCGATTGCCGATGGGATCAGTTCGTTCGATCATCCAGGTGCCAGGTTCAGCTTCGCCTCTGGCCCAGGCCTTGCCGCGCGCGCGGACTTTGCCGTCGGGCAGGTTCTCGACGCGCAGCTTGAGGCGATACCAGGCGCCGGCTTTCCACTTGAACGGGATTTTGACGGTGCGCGTTGGTTCGATCTGCCACGATCCGAGTTCGAGGCGCTGCGAATTGCCGAAGAGGACGAGTTCATAACGCTGCGCGACCACTCCGGCGTCGCCCATCTGACGGCGTTTTTCGGTGGCGTAAATATCAGCTTCGGTCGTGTAATCAGACCAGGAGGCCGGGCCGAGCAGCGAGCGCGTGCGCTGAAAGGCGGGCGGGTTCGGATTCTTGACGAACACTTTGCCGCCGTCCATTTCGCGCACGGCATATTTGCCATCGGTGTTGAGCCACGTGGCGGGAACCTTGCCCGGCGCGAGCTTTTCAAAGTCTTCAGCAATCGGCAGCGGCGGCATCACGCGCACGCGCGCAACGCCGGTGACATTGCCCACCGCAGCCTTGAGCATCCCCGCCTGCGCTCCGGCAGCGGTGTCGGCAGTGAATGAATTGTTCTGCGCCGTGCCTTTCAATCCTTCAAGCGACCACGCGGCGTTCGCTTCTTCACGAATGAAGCGACCGTGATCGTCAAAGAGGCGGACTTTCAGTTTCGCCGTGTCGCCGGGTTTGATGAGCAGGTCAGCAGGCACGACCTGAACGTGCGCGACTGAAGCGCTGGCCGGAGCGTTTTCAGTCACCGGCTTCTGATAAGGCAGAGCGGGCGATTTGGTTTTTTTGCCGATGCAGTAAATGTTTTTGGTCGTGACCAGGTAAACGCGACCACGCGACACGGCGACCGCCGCGATGACCTGTTCATTCGAGGCAATCAGGTCTTCGCCGAGGTCTGAGGCTTCGGTGGTTTTGATTTCCGGCTCGAGCTGATCCTGATCGAGAATCTGACAGCCGGTCGGGCCGGGCTTCAGGATGTAGAACTTTCCGTTCTCGGTGCCGACATAAATCTTGCCGTCGGCCAGCACGGGCGAGGCTTTCTGAATCGTGCCGAGTTTCTGCTGCCAGAGTTCATGGCCGGTGTTCACGTCAAAGGCGAGCAGATTGGCGGCGGCGTCAATCTGATAATAACGAGCGCCGTCAAGCACGGGCGAGGCCGGGCCAAGCTGATAATTTCTGACGGCGTATTTGATCTGCTCTTTGCCAATGTTGCCCTTTGCCGTTGCGTCAATCGCGGCGAGCAGGCCCATTTCGCTTGAATCAACATTCTCTTCCGGGTGCGAGATGAAAGCCGTCGTGCCCTTGAGGACGATGCCCTGATTGATGCCGCGCTTGCTGATGACGTAATGCCAGACCGGTTCGCCCGTGTTGACCTTCATGGCGTGAACCGCGCCGTCGCCGCCACCTGCAATCATCAGTCGCGTGCCGTTGATCGTCGCCACAATCGGCGTTGAATAGGTCGTGTCATAAGGCCGCCCGCCCGGTGTGCTGATCCAGACGCATTCGCCGGTGAGTTTGTTGAAGGCATAGTAGCGATGCCGCCGCTGCGCCAGATCGCCAAAGCCGTCGGTCGGCATGCTGACGATGACCAGATCGCCTTCGATGATCGGGGACACGGTGCGCCCGCCGTGTGTCGTCCACGCGCCGAATTCATCGGTGAGCGAGCGTTCCCAGAGCAGCTTGCCATCGTATGACAGCGCCGTCAGCGTGCCGCAGGCGCCGAATGAATAAACGTTGCCGGTGGTCGGATCGCCCGCCGGAGACGACCACGCGATGCGGCGCGGCGGCACGTCGGACGAATAGACATTCGACTTGTGTTCCCAGATGACCTTGCCCGTGTCAGCGTCAAAAGCCATGACGCGCTCCTGCAGCGTTTCGCCGCTGCCCGATGAATTGAAGACGAAGACGCGGTTGCCCATCACGATGGGCGCGGAACGGCCACCGTAAGGCGCCTTCCAGACGAGGTTCTCGCCCTGCGGCGACCATTTTTCGGGCAGCCCTTTTTCCGGCGAAACGCCGTCGCGTCCAGGGCCGCGCCATTCGGCCCAGTCGCTGCCGCTTGGCGTATACCTGGCGGGCGCGGTGCGTTGTGGCGGAAAGAGGAACAAGGCCAGCAGCGAAAACGTAATGAAGCGTGCAAGCATGACAGTCATCACCGATTTTGGAAGATTGTTTACAGGAATCTGGATGCAGTGAACAGACAATACGAAATCAGCCTGATCCGGTTGCAGTTATTTCTCCAGAAGCATTGACTCCGCTGATCGCAAAATATAGCCTGGGTACTTCAGAGTCAAGGAATCAAGCTCCCCGGATTGCGCCACTGCGGCCATTATCATTGCTGTTGATTGAAGCGAACCTGAATTTCCGCCGGGTATTTCTTCGTCCGCGGAGCGAACGGTCAGCTTGCGCTTCGCCCGAAGAAGCTTACTCGTAGTATCAGGTAATTCTTCGTCCGCGGAGCGGACGGTGAGAGCGTAGCCCCGGATGGAGCGACAGCGGAATCCGGGGTAGCCGATGCGAGAGATTCCAGCCCGCGTGAGCGGGCGACAGAAGAATGAGCGAACATCCGCAAGATTGCTCTGCCATCCGCTTCGCGGATTTGATCATTTGATTGCACGATTCCCCGGATTCCGCTCGCGCTCCATCCGGGGCTACGCTCTCACCGTCCGCTCCGCGGACGAAGATACGGCGTGATGGTCACGGTCGCGTAGCCGGTCTCAAGGCTATGCTCCTGCCGTCCGCTCCGCAGGCGAAGACACAAAGAAGTACAGGTGATCGAACAACCGTTAAGGAGAGAAGTCATGCCGAAACTGCTGCTGCTCTGCCTGCTCGCGGTGCTGTTGCCGTTCGCTGTCGCCGCTCAGGGGCTTAACGAAGAACTGCTCGCCGCTGCGCGCAAAAATGATGTCGAGAAGGTCAAAGCCCTGCTTGCCAAAGGCGCGGATGTGAACGCGAAATCGCCTTATGGCGCGACGCCGCTCTTTTTCGCCTGTGATCGCGGCAGCGTCGAAGTCGTCAGGGCGCTGCTCGAAAGCGGCGCGGACGCCAATGTCAGAGACAAATTTTATGGCGCGACTCCGCTCGGCTGGGCGCTTGGCAAGGGCAAGCCTGAAATCATCCGGCTGCTGGTTGAAAAGGGCGCGAAGGAAACCGATCAGGCGATGAATTTCGCCATCAATGGCAATCACCTCGAAGTCGCAAAGGCCGCGCTCGCCAAAGGCGGCTTCAAACAGGAAGCGCTCGACAAATACCTGGCCATCGCCACGCGCAAAGGCCATGCTGAAATCATCGAACTGCTCAAGGGCGCGGGCGCAAAGCCGACCGCTGAATTCAGGGTTGACGCCGAAACGCTGAAACTTTACGAAGGCGCGTACAAAAATGAAAACCTCACGCTCACTTTCAAAATCAAAGACGGCAAGCTGCTGGTGTCAGCCAATGGCTTTGATTCCGAAATGATTCCGATCAGGCAGCACGCCTTTGAGGTCGAGCAGGCCGATGGCGTCACGGTCATTTTCAAGCTTGAAGGCGACAGGGTCGTCAGTCTGAGCTGGAAGACCTCAAACGGCGAGACTGTGCTGAAAAAAGGAGAAACGAAGTGAACAACCGCTTCCTGTTCGTCATCGCGCTGATTGGCTGTTTTGTTCTTCCTGCCCGCGCGCAGAACTGGCCTGCGTTTCGCGGCGCCAACGCTGCGGGCGTAGTCGAAGGCAAAGCCGCGCCCGTCAAATGGGACGCGGAAAAAAACATCAACCTCGCCTGGAAAGTTGAAATCCCCGGCCTCGCGCATTCAAGTCCTGTCGTGTGGGAAGACAAGGTCTTCGTCACGACGGCGGTCAGCAGCGATCCGAAATCGGTCTTTCGCTCAGGGCTGTATGGCGACGTTGATTCCGCCGAAGACCTGTCGAAGCATTCCTTCCGCGTTTACTGTCTCGACAAAAAGACTGGAAAGATTTTATGGCAGCAGACGGCATACGAAGGCGTGCCCAAAACCAAACGCCACATCAAAGCGAGCTTTGCCAGTTCATCGCCGGTCACGGACGGCAAAAACCTGATTGCCTTTTTCGGCAGCGAAGGCCTGTACTGTTACGACCTGAAAGGCAAACTGAAATGGAAGGTTGATCTCGGCGTGCTTGATGGCGGGTGGTTTTTCGATCCTGATTATCAGTGGGGCACGGCGAGTTCACCGATCATTTATAAAGACCTGGCGCTCGTGCAATGCGACGTGCAGAAAGGTTCGTTCATTGCTGCATACAGCCTGAAGGATGGCAAACAGGTCTGGAAGACTGAGCGCGAAGAGATTCCGTCGTGGGGCACGCCGACCTCGGACAGGCGGGCGG
>CAYWDW010000523.1:2230-4670 GCA_964457105.1 uncultured Heliobacteriaceae bacterium | reverse complement strand
GGAGAGACCTTCAACCGGAGAGCCTCAATGATTGCTGCCATCGGAGACATCGAAGCCCGCGAGCTGCTGCGCGCACAACGACTCGGACGCCTGGGCTGCTGCGATGATGACGGCGTGCCTTACGTCATCCCCGTCAATTACCTGTTTGATTCAGAACAGATTTTCATCCATTCGCTGCCGGGCCGGAAGATCAACCTGATGCGCCGTCACCCGCAGGTCTGTTTGCAGGTGGACGACATTCAGGACGAATACAACTGGCGCAGCGTCATCGCTACCGGCTTGTTTGAGGAAGTCACTGATCCCGCTGAACGCGACCAGATTCTGCGCGCGCTGTTCAGGCACCTGCCGCACCTGACGCCGGTTGAAGCGAAGATGACCAAAGGCCTGCCCGAAACCATTGTCTTCAGAATTCGCGTCACCGGTTTTACGGGCGGGGGCTATGGCTGGATTTCGTCACCGCTTCGGCTATGATCTTGGTGCCTTGGTGGGCGGGGCCCTGTAGGCTTGGTGGTGGGCGCGCCCCGGCACGGCAGACCAGGGCGCTCGCTCACGCTCGCGTACTGGACCTTGCACGACATGGCAACTCAGCCCTGACCCCGGCCTGCTGCTTCCGTGTGTTCCGTGAGTTCGGTCTGTTCCGCCATCTCTGCGGCTGCCTGGCTCAAGTGTGTTGTCTCCTGCCCCGGATGTTCACTGCCCTGACCTGAACGGTTGACGAGGGATTGCCGTTGCGGTCACGATGTCTGTGATGAAAGTACTGGTTCTCAACTGCGGCAGTTCCACCATCAAGTTTCAACTGATCGAAACGGACCTCGATCTGATCGAACAGAATGCTGACCGGCGGCTGGCGCGCGGCATCATCGAACACATCGGCGGCGAAGCGATCATTGCCATGCAGGCTGAAGGCCAGGCCCGGCAGCGATCCACCGAACAGTTGCGCGATATCAGGACGGCGATTGATCACATCATTCGCTGGCTCTGTTCCGACAAGGCCGGCCTCAGCGAAATCAGCAGCATTGCCGACATTCAGATCGTCGGTCATCGCGTCGTCCACGGCGGCGAACAGTTCAAGCAGTCGGTGCTGATTACGGATGAAGTGCTGCGCGGCATTGAGGATTGCATTGACCTCGCACCGCTGCACAATCCGGCCAATATCAAGGGCATTCTGGCGGCACGTGAGCTGCTCGGCACAGGGCTGCCGCAGGTCGCGGTGTTTGATACGGCCTTTCATCAGACGCTGCCTGAACAGGCTTATCTGTACGCGCTGCCTTATCAGTTTTATCGCCGCTACCGTTTGCGCCGTTATGGTTTTCACGGCACCTCGCATCGGTATGTGGCCTATCGTTACCGGCAGCTTCGCAACCTGCCCCGCGAACAGGTCAGCATTATTACGCTGCATCTCGGCAACGGCTGTTCGGCGGCAGCGATTCGCCACGGCCATTCGGTTGACACTTCGATGGGGCTGACGCCGCTTGAAGGGCTGGTGATGGGCACGCGCGCCGGCGATCTTGATCCGGCGATCATCAATTTCATTGCGGAAAAGGAAGGCTTCTCAGGCCGCGAAGTCGAAAGCCTGCTCAACAAGCAGTCCGGGCTGCTTGGCATTTCAGGCCTGACGCACGATATGCGCGAACTGCTGGCCGAAGCGCAGGAAAATAATGATCGTCGCGCCCGGCTCGCCATTGAGATTTTCTGTTACCGCGTGCGCAAATACGTGGGCGCTTACCTGGCCGCGCTGGGCGGAGCCGACGCGCTGGTGTTCACGGGCGGGATTGGCGAGAACTCGGCTGAGATTCGAGCGCGCATCTGCGACGGGTTGCAGTGGCTGGGACTGGAACTTGAGGCCGACCGCAACACCGCTCAGACCGGCGGTCGTGAAGGCCTCATCAGCACTGCCGGCTCACGCCTCGCGGCCTGGGTGATTCCGACCGATGAAGAACTGCTGATTGCCCGCGATGCGGTGCGCGGCGTGCGCGGCGCGCTTTAGCCGGTGCGGTGATTACCCTCAGTCTTCATCCGGCAGGTCTTCATCACCCTGCGTGAAGTCGCGCAGGAATTCATCCCTGGCGCTCCACAATTGCTCATCCGTTCCATCAAAGATGACTTTGCCATGGTTGATGACGATGAATTTCGTGTTGACCAGACAGAGCTGATTACTCTCTTCGCGCACTTCGACCTGATCGTGATCCTTCCTGACGGCGAAATGCGAAGCGAGGTAGCGCACATCAGCCAGGCGATGCGTGACGAACAGTGAGGTGACGTTATCAAGATCGCGCAAACGAATGACCGCTTCGCACAGCTTGCGCGCGGTCGGCGGATCAAGGCCGACGGTCGGTTCATCGAAGAGAATAATTTCAGGGTAATCAACAATGGCCCGCGCAATGGCGACCATGCGCCGCATGCCGCCGGAAAGCGCGTCAGGCAGCAGATCCGCCGATTC
>CAYWDW010000523.1:0-2220 GCA_964457105.1 uncultured Heliobacteriaceae bacterium | reverse complement strand
CGGCGAAAGTCAGCACCTGCCCGGCGCGCGCGGCAATCTTCTCTTCCGGCCAGTGCAGTTCATGCGGGCGATAGGCGATATTTTCATACACCGTCAGGCTGTCGAACAGCGCGCCTTCCTGAAAGACAATGCTCATGCGCTGGCGCACCTGGTTAAGTTCTTCCTCGCTGAGGTGGGCAATCTCTGCGCCATTAATGAAGATTTGCCCGCTGTCAGGTTTGAGCAGGCCGAGAATCAGCCGCAGGATCGTTGATTTGCCGGAACCTGACTGTCCCAGAATGACTTTCATTTCGCCCGGCTCAACCTTGAAGCTGGCGCCGGCGAGCACGACCTTGTCGCCAAAGGCCAGGTGAACATCACGAAATTCTATTTTCGGCAAGGCTTCCCTTCCTTCCCTGATGCAGGCCCGAACAGCAGCCACGAAAGCACGCGGCCAGAGGATCACCGATGGTCGCATTATAACCAGGTCACGCCTGAAATCTGCGGTTCGGGAAGCGCGACATCACGTCTGAGTTTGAATCAGGACGGCCCTGATTGAAGCAGGACCAGCGTGCCGCCTGCGCTCCCGGTCAGGCTGGCAACGCGGCGCGCACGACTTTAATATTCCACCATTAAATTTTGATTGACGCTGCGCAGCGACAGGTATAGCCTACGTCCGATCCTCATCTCCCAAACCGGCAAGCAGTATCAGCGAGAGACCTGGATCACGCTGACAATCTGGTCAGGTGAATGTGGTGGAGGCTGGCCTCCGGCAGAAGCGCTGATTGCGGTGGCAAGATCTGGTTTTCCTCACTGGCTTGAGAGACTGCCCTGAATCCGGGATAACCCGATCTGAAACAGTCTCCTCACAGAGATCACGACTGGTTGATTTTTTACTCGCCGTCCCTGACGACCGATTTGCTCATCTGCTCGCGATTCCAGCTCACAGCCCTGAAACTGCTGTCCACCTTCTCCACGGACTGTCACTGACCATTTGTCACATTCCCCGGATCAGAACATACGAACATACGAAGAGATCACGATTGCCCCACCCATCGTTCCTGATCTGTTATTGACCATCCCCTGTTCCCCGATTGCTCTTTGACCAGCGATCAGTTCCCCCCATGTCTGCTCTGACTTGCCAGGACCGGACAGATGTGATCGCTGTAGCGGCAGGGTTTCACCAATTGGCCTGACACAATTAAATCGGAGAATCGTCCTCCAGGAAGGTTTGCTATGAAGGACAGATTATTGCGCGCGCGTGTCGCCATGATCGTTGTCGGCCTGCTGCTGGCTGCCGTCGGTTACACATGGATTGTGAAGGCGAACTTTACCAGCCCGGTCGCAGTTCAGGTGACTTTCCCGAAAACGACTTCCGGCACCACCACGGTCGGTGGCACGGGCGATCATCAGGTCGCTCGCCCGAACGCGGGAGTCCCCGGCTCAGGCATTTTTTCGGGACTGAACCCGAAAACTGACGGGCTGGCCGTTTTCTATCCCGCTTTTAATGCCGCTGGCATCGGTGCCAATGACTTCGTTTATTTCTTCCGTCTGACCAACACCACCGGGACCGGGGCCGGTGGCGCGCCGGTTTTCCCGATCAATGTTTTCCAGACCGGGTACTGCTCAACAACAATTACCAGTGTGGGCATTTACAACAAGCCGGGCGCTAATCCGACTGTAGCGGGACAAAATCCGCTGGTGATTCCCGGCCTGGTCTCGTTCTTCTTTACTACTGATGTGGTTGATCCGGGCGAAGACAGCGCCATTATGTTTTTCACGTCACCGGATCCGCCAGTCCGGCAGACTGCGACCATCAGCGGCGGCGGCGGCAGCAGCGGCGGTGGCGGCGTTTCATCGAATGGTCAGATCCCTGACACGATTCCGCCCAATGCCAATGACCCGGTAACGCCTGACCCGAACAGGAAGCTGCCTGTTTACGGCCCCTGCACGCCGAAAATCGAAGTCACCAAACAGGTCGCCTGCGTCGATGACAACAACATTCCCGTGGGGCCGTTTGTGGACGCCAAAGACGTGGTGCCAGGATCGAAAGTGGTCTATCGCATCACCATCAAAAACACCGGACTCGTCGAAGTGCCCATGGGAATGACCCTGAAAGAGGTCGTCAGGGATATCGGGGGCGGACCGGCGCATAAGGCCGAGATCAAGGCGATCCAGACCGGCGGGCCATCCGGAGGGTGCATCCCGGCGGCAAAGTTCGATCTGACGATCGACTACGAG
>CAYWDW010000522.1:0-4682 GCA_964457105.1 uncultured Heliobacteriaceae bacterium | reverse complement strand
CGGTCGCCGCGGCCGCGATCACCGAGGGCGACCCGTACCGGACGACGCTGCAGTCGTGGAAGTACACGCTGCCGGCGTTCCTGCTGCCGTTCGTCTTCGTGCTCGAGCCCGCGGGCGCGGGATTGCTGCTGATTCTCGCCATTTCTTCCATTCGACAACTGGTGCGGGCGTGGGCGTGGTTGCGGTGCATGGTGCCTGAAGACAGGCGCGTGGGCTGGCTGGCGCTCGTGCGGGCGCGGCTGGCCGGAGACGCGATTGGCGATCTGACGACTGCCGGGCCGCTGATTGCCGAGCCGCTCAAGGTGCTGACGCTGGGCGGGGCGCTTTCGACCGGCGCGCGGGTGTCATCGCTCGCGGTTGAAAATCTGGCTTATGCCTTTTCAAGCTGCGTGCTGGTGATGGCCGGGACGCTGGCGCTGCTGGCGTTTTTCACCGTGTCTGAATCGCTGCGGGCGGCGGGCCTGATTGCTTTCGGGGCGATGCTGGCAGTGATCGTCAGCGCCGTAGTGGTGGTGAATCGTCGCTGGCCTGTGATTTCAGGGCTGTGTACAACAGCGCTGCGGCTGATCGGGCGTGAAGATCGCTGGGCCGTGCGGCTGGAGCGCGTGCGTGAAATGGAAGCTTACGTCTTTGATTTTTATGCGCGGCGTCCGGCTGATTTTCTGCTGGTGGCGATCTGTGAACTGAGCTTTCATCTGGCCGGCGTGCTGGAAATTTTTGTGACGCTCAGCCTGATCGGTTACGCGCCGACGCTGGTGATGGCGTTCATTCTTGAAACCGTCAATCGCGTCATCAATATTGTCTTCGCTTTCGTTCCGGCCATGATCGGCGTGGATGAAGCCGGCACGGGACTGCTGGCGGCAACGCTCGGACTCGGTGAAACGGCGGGCGTGACGCTGGCGATCATTCGCAAGGTGCGGATGTTTTTCTGGATTGCGCTGGGCCTGATCTTTCTGGCGATGCATCAACCGCAGCGGGACTCAGCACAACGGCAGCGACTGACAAGATGAGACGACTGATCGTCAATGCGGATGATTTCGGGCTGACGGCGGGCGTCAATCGCGCCATCATTGACGGCCACACGCGCGGAATGATTACGAGCACAACGCTGATGGCTAATATGCCCGCGTTTGCCGAAGCGGTGCGCCTGGCGGCGGATCACCCAACGCTTGGTGTCGGGTTGCATTTCAATATCACGCAGGGCCGTCCGGTCGCGCCTGCCGCTCAGGTGCGCAGCCTGCTCAATCATCGCGGAGAATTTCCAGGAACGAGTACGGAAGTGGCGAAACGGCTGCTGACGGGCGGACTCAGACGCGCTGAAGTGGTCACTGAACTGCGCGCGCAGATTGAAAAGGCGCGGCAGGCCGGCATCAGGCTGACGCACGTTGACAGCCACAAACACGCACACGCGCTGCCGCAGGTACTCGAAGCCATCATTGACACGATTCCTCAATACAACATCCGGGCGGTCAGATTGCAGCGCGAACGCTGGAGTTCGGCGGGACTGTTCACTTCAGTCTGGATTGCAAAGCAGGGCGCGGTGTCGTGGCTGCTCGCGCAGCTTTGCCGGGCCGGAACCGGAAAGCTGCACCGGGCCGGAGTGCGCACGACTGATGCTTTTTTCGGCATCACGCAGACCGGATTCTGGACGAAAACATGGCTGGCCCGACTGATTGAACAACTGCCCGCAGGCATAAGCGAACTGATGTGCCATCCGGGTTACGTTGACGCTGAAATCAGCCGGGCCGGCACGCGACTGACCTCTTCACGCGAGCAGGAACTGCGTTTGCTGACCGATCCTGAACTGCTCGACCTGCTTCGCCTTCGGGCGGTTAAACTTGTTAATTACACGGAAGTTTAACGCTTCGCTTGACCTCCTGAATCAACCGCTCTAGTATACGCGCCATCCTATTCAGAAGCCGGCACACTCTGAACATAAACAAGCGATCAGCACGTTTGTGCAGCAGGTTCGGATTGTATTTCCCCCAGGACAAAACAAGCGATCTGACGGGTGATGAAGCTGAAAACCCGCATTACTGATTGAAGGCAGGGGAAGGAGGAGCAGTAATGAACTGGTCTGCGCGGCTGATGATAACAGTCGCTGCATCGTGGGCTTTGTGTGCAGCGATGCAGGCAGAGCCGATCAGGCTGTTGCCTGGGCCGGGGCAAAGCTGGCCCCGGCAGTTTCGCGAAGGCCGGTATTTCACGGCGCCTGGCGGGACGCGCCTGATTGAAGCTGACAGGGCAGCGGTCAGCGAACGTCCCGGCGAGGTCGGCGATCCGACGTCTTTTTATACTGTCTCACTGGAAAATTTACTGCTCAATCTGATCCGGCCTGAGGCTGCCTCAGTCGTCCGGCCTGAGGCTGAATCGGATGCCGACGGCGCAGAAAAGAATCCCTATGTCGTTGGTTCGGCTCCGGGCTTTTACAATCCTGAGGTCTGGCAGGCGCAGCTTGAGTCGCGGCTGACGATTCCGCTGGATGTGATGCTGCCGTTGCTGGGCGGGCCGCTGCTGTTCGATACGCTGGCCGATCCGCACGCGCGGTTTGCCGTGCAACCGGACACCGGGGCCGAAGCTCAGGCGGCCATGCTGGCCATCGCGGCACAGCAGAGTGGCGCAGGCGGCGGTTCAATCCTGGAGCGGCTGCGGTTTACTGAAATTCCTGAAAAGGCCCTGCTGGTGCTGCTTGGATTCGGACTGGCGCTGCTGCCCGCGCTGCTGCGTTCGCTGAAGTATCTGACCAGATTTTTACCGGCGCTGCCTGCCCGCCTGAAGCGGGTCGTGACGATGCTGCGCCGACCTGTTTATTCACCTCAACAGATCAAACCTGTGGAGACCGAAACAGAAAACCCTATGCCGAAACGTCGCAGAGTTGTTGCTTCCAAAGATGAATCCTGGCGCAAACGTCCCCCGGTACGGGCCGAGCGTGTCAGCGCGCGCACCGAACTGCCGTCACCATCGGTCCCGGCTGAGCTGTCAGCCAGTGCCGCAGAAATAACGCCCGAAGCTGATCGCCAGGCTGCTGTCACTGCCACATCTCCGGGGCCGGTCAGTCGCGCCCAGGCCCGAAGGGACAAGGAGACACAGCGCCCGGCAGCGACCGCAAAAGTGGTGACGAGGATTTATCGCATTCAGTCCCCGCCCGCAGTGGCAACTGAGGTGGCTGTTTCGGAATCCCGCGCG
The DNA here is from genome assembly GCA_964457105.1 of uncultured Heliobacteriaceae bacterium. GTDB lineage: Bacteria > Acidobacteriota > Blastocatellia > RBC074 > RBC074 > DASRDU01. The sequence continues at coordinate 1,496 of CAYWDW010000522.1, read as the reverse complement.
ATTTCGTCGCTGCCGACAAAAACAGTCGAAAGCGAAGCCCGGCCCGTGCTGCCGCGCCGTGAGGAACCGATTCAGGACCGACCCTGGCGGCTGCCTGAAACAGATGACGATCACCTGATTACCCGCATTGAATATGACCCGCTTTTTTCCAGCCGGGCTGTGTCGTCCGGCAGTGCGTCGCCGGAACCAAAGACGAATTACAACGAACTGCGCACCGGGGTCATGCTGGCCTGGCTGGAAGATCGCATTCCGTCACTCGTCGAAGCGGTTGCGTGGGAAGACGAACATCTGGGAGAATATCGCGGGTTGCCGTTTGCCGATGCTCTGACTGAAGAACACAAGGCTGGAAACGGCACACAGACATCTGAGCGAACATGAAAAGCTTCCTGCCCGATTATTCCGCTTCACGCGCCCCGCGCTGCCATCCGGCGGCGCAGATCATTCTGCTGTCTGTCCCCCTGATTGCACTTTACCTTAGCGGGCAGCGTGGCTGACGCTGGCTGCGCTGCATCAATCCATTCTTTTCCGCGCACAAGTTTGTTATGCTGCCGCGCTTCAAAGCCTGCGGCAGTTTGTCGTCCTGCCGCGCATTCATTGGCAAGCTGGCGAGGCTGTCAGAGGGAACAGGGGTCAGAATGAAAGAAAAATATTTTCCTGCCGGGATCGAAGAGAAACAGCAGCAACGATGGGCTGACGCGAAGGTTTTTGAAGTCGCTGAAGACCCGGCCCGCAAAAAGTTTTACTGCCTGGAAATGCTGCCTTATCCGTCGGGCCGCATTCACATGGGCCACGTGCGCAACTATTCGATTGGCGATGCGCTGTCGCATTATCAGCGGATGAACGGCTTCAACGTGCTGCACCCGATGGGCTGGGATGCGTTCGGCATGCCGGCTGAAAACGCCGCCATCAGGCACAACGCGCGGCCCGATCAGTGGACGTTTGAAAACATCGCCGCGATGCGCGCGCAGTTGCAGCGCATCGGATTCGGTTACGACTGGCAGCGCGAAATCGCTTCCTGCACGCCCGAATATTACCGCTGGAATCAGTGGTTCTTTATTCAGATGTGGCGGCGGGGATTGCTCTATCGCAAAAACGCGACCGTCAACTGGTGCGTCAAATGCAACACTTCGCTGGCCAATGAACAGGCCGAAGGCGGCTTCTGCTGGCGCCACGAAGACACGCCCGTAATTCAACTGGAACTGGAACAGTGGTTCATTCGCGTGACCGATTACGCTGACGAACTGCTCGACGACCTGGACACGCTCGAAGGCGGCTGGCCGGAGCGCGTGCTGGCGATGCAGCGCAACTGGATTGGCCGCAGCCAGGGCGCTGTCGTCGAATTTGACGTGGCCGGTAATGAAATCAGTGCCGGGAGCCACAGCGACCGGGTGAAAACAGTTCACATCTTCACGACCCGCATTGACACGATTTACGGGGCGAATGCTGTGATCGTGGCGCCGGAGCATGAACTGATAGCCGGGCTGATCGAGTCAGGC
>CAYWDW010000521.1:0-4695 GCA_964457105.1 uncultured Heliobacteriaceae bacterium | reverse complement strand
GATGCGATCTGCGCAGATGACGTTCTGCACGCCATTGCAACTGATGATCTCCCGCCCTGTGCCGTCGGCATTGCCCGTCAGCGGATCGTAAATATTGATGGGAACTCCGGCGCTGTTCGTCAGCCCACGAAAATCACCGGTGCGAATCGCCGCCGTCGGCACAGTCTCGATGCGGCTGTCATTCTGCCGGTTCTTGGTGCCTTCGTAGCTGCCGAAAAAGAACAGCTTGTTCCTGAGGATCGGGCCGCCGAGCGTCCCGCCATACTGATTCTGAATGAACTTGCCTTTCGCGTTGGCGGGCGGGCGGAAGTAATCTCTGGCCTTGAGCTGCTGATTGGAATGATATTCAAAAGCCGAGCCGTGAAAATCATTCGTCCCGCTCTTGATCTGCACGTTGATGGCCGCGCCGCCGGCCAGTCCCTGCTCGGCGTCAAAGCTGTTCGAGACGACGTTGACGGTTTCGATGGCTTCGAGCGCGGGCACATAGGCCGTCACGTGCGGCAGCCAGATGTTGGTCGAACTGATCCCGTCAATGCGCGTGTTATTTGACGAGCGGCTCGCGCCGTTGACGTTGAAAACCAGCGAGCGTGACGGATTCGACGGCACCGAATGCGCGTCTTCGGGCGGCGTGAAACCCGGCAGCGTCTTGAACAGATTCTGGTAATTGCGACCGAGCGGCACCGGCAGATTCTGGAGCGGTCTGTTCGTCAGTTCGGCGCTCACTTCGGCGCGGTCAGTCTTGAGTTGCGCTGATTCAGCCGTGATGATGACGCTTTCAGTGACCTGGCCGACTTCAACTGCAATGTCGGCGCGGGTGATGGTGTTGAGCGTCACGTTGACATTATCTTTGGTGACGGTCTTGAATCCGGCCTTGCTGACCTTGACGGAATAAGTCCCGGCCAGCACGGTCGGGAAATCATAGCCGCCATTGGCATCCGTCACGCCTTCGCGTGATCGTCCGGTCTCTTTGTGCAGAATCGTCACCGTCGCGCCCGGCACAACGGCCCCGCTCGTGTCAGTGACGTTGCCGGTGATTGAACCATACAAAACCTGGGCGTGGCCTGAAACCGTCATCAGCGTCAGCACGATCAGCGCCAGGCAGGCCGACAGCAGGCATTCAGATAAGCTTCTGCATCTGTGCGTCGAAGTCATACTTAACCTCCAGAGTGTGATGTTGAAGTTCCTGCTTCCTTACCTGCGGGCAACAGGCCCGGCGCGCCGGAACCTGTGGATCAGACTCCGGCACCGCGAGCGCATTCCCGCCGATGCAATATCTGCACAACAGTCTGAGCAGACGAAGACAGAGGTGACACCATTTTCATGGTCGTCTTCTCATCCCGGCAATCATCCAGCAATAATGGTGGACCTGACCGTGTGGTGATCGGTGGTCAGGCGTCAGTCGTCGAGGTGATCTATTTGCCCGGCCTGCGCTGACGCGCGGTCGGCGTTTTTTTCAGGCCGTTGCGGGCGGTGTCTTTCGCCGCCGGAAGCTGCTCGCTTTCCCAGCCCTTTTCTGCCGCGCTCAGATGGCGAAACATCATCTCTCGGGCGCGCGCCTTGTCGTGATTACTGATGGCGTCATAAATCCCGGCGTGCCATTCAATCGCGGCGTCCAGGTCGCTGGCGCTTTTGATGGTGTCGCGGCGCACTTCATAAAGCATCTGCATCAGGGTGCTCATCACGCCGCTCATCACCGGATTGCCCGAAGCGCGGGCGACGGCCCAGTGAAAGCGGACATCGTGCTCAAGAAATTTTTCCGGGTCATCCGTCGTGTGGCGCATGCCTTCGACTTCCAGGGCGAGCGCCTTCAGGTCCAGCACCGTCGCGCGTTCAGCCGCGAGTTCAGCCAGCCCGGTTTCAATGATGCGGCGCGCCTCAAAGAGTTCCGCTGAACCGGACTTGTGAATCAGCGTCATGAACTTCATCGGCTGATGAAAGATTTCGCGCCCGGTCTCGGTGATGTAAGTGCCCGCGCCCGGTCGCGCATGAATGATCCCCATCACCGACAGCGCCTTGAGCGCCGTGCGCAGCGAAGGGCGGCTGATTCGCAGCATGCCAGCCAGTTCGCGTTCCGGCGGCAGGCGGCTGCCGGCTCTCAGTTCGCCCTGTTCGAGCAGTTCCTTGATGCGCTCGACGACCAGTTCCGTAATGCCCGAACGATCAATCGGCGCCAGCGCCCGTGTGAAATGTGTGGTTATTGCCTGCCCCATCCTGCCTCCCGCTCAAGGTCCGGCAGGCTGCCAGCCCGCCGCTGATTCCCGCACCTGACAACCTCGCCGCCTGTCGCACAGCGTGTCAGACCCCAAAGGCCAGATAACCGCCATCAACCGTCAGAATCTCTCCGGTCACAAACTCAGCCGCGTCCGAAGCCAGAAAGATCGCCGCGCCCTGCAATTCCTCAACCTGGCCAAAGCGTCCCTTCGGCGTGCGCGACAGAAAGTGCTGCCCGCGCGGCGTGCCGTCGAGCAAAGCCGCATTCAGTTCGGTGCGAAACACGCCCGGCGCAATCGCATTGACGTTGACGCCGTCCCTGGCCCATTCGCAGCCGAGGCATTTCGTCAGCATCGCCACGCCGCTTTTGCTGACGCAGTAAGCCGTCACGTCCGACAGCGCAACAAAAGAACTGAGGCTGGCAATGTTGATAATGCGGCCATAACGCTGCGCCAGCATCTGCCGCCCCACGATCTGACAGCAGCGCAGCGTCCCGGTCAGATTGGTTTCCAGAATGCCGTTCCAGTCCTCTTCGCTCAGTTCCAGCGTCGGCACTTTCTTCGTGCGCCCGGCGCAGTTGACCAGAATATCACTGCGCCCGAACTCGCCGAGCACCTGCGCCACCAGGGCTTCGAGCGAAGCCCGGTCATGCACATCCGACGTCACGACCAGCGAACGCCGCCCGGCGGCCTCGACTTCGCGGGCGGTTTCAATCACCAGTTCCTCGCGGCGGCTCGTCGCAATGACATCCGCTCCGGCGGCGGCATAACCGCGCACAATCGCCCGCCCGATGCCGCTCGTGCCACCCACCACCAGCGCAATTTTGCCCGTCAGATCAAGTTTTGAATAAGCCATAAGCAGTGGTCAGTGGTCAGGGAAAAGGGAGAAGTGGACAGGGAAGGAATCGCCGAAATCTTCTCGCTCTCCACTGTTCACTGACCACTGGATTTGGTATGACCAGCGCAATATAGGGCCGCGCTTCGGGCTTGTCAACCTTGCCTTTTCAGGAGCGGCGACGACGACGGCGCTTTGGCGGAAGCGAACTGACGGAATAAGAGCCGCGCTCCGGTTCTTCATCCTCTTCGGCCTCTGACAGCGAGACGGAGCTGGCCAGCAGATCAGTCAGAAAGCCGCAGATTCTGCCCGTCACCGCCATCGCCACCAGCCCGATCAGAATCGCCAGGCCGAAATCCACCGTCGGCAGCAGGCGATGCAGCAGCCAGCCGATCCCGACCGCCGCCGCCAGCAACAGCGCGCAGACCACAAATGGAACCAGCAACAGCTTGATCAGAGAACCACGCAAAAGTTGTCCTCCTCAGTCATCGTCGTTTAATCCAGCCGTTTGATTCTGATGTTGCGATAGCGCACGACGCTTTTCGGATCGTGCGCCTGCAAAGCAATCGTGCCTTTGTCAATCACGCGCTGAAAAGTTTTGTCCGGCTGGTAATCGGCAGGCTGCTCCCAGTCCACGACCACCTTGTCGTTGACTTTGACGGTGACGTGTTTGCCTTTGACGATGATGTCGTAGGTGTACCACTCGTTATCCTTCACGACCTGCTCTTTGACGTTGACCACATCATAGAGGCTGCCGGTGCGCTTCCAGTCGGTGTGCGTCTGATTGACCTGCACTTCAAAGCCCTTGCGCGGCCAGTCGGTCTCCTGCCACTGCGTATGAAAGTAGATGCCGCCGTTCGAGCCGGGTGCGGTCATGACATCAATTTTGAGTTCAAAGTTGACGAAGGGTTTCGGGTCACCGACATAATAAAGATGGCTGCGCGAGCCGTTGGCGACAAAGGCGCCGTCCTCAATTTTCCAACTGTTCTTTTCGGGTTCGCTGATCTTCCAGCCCGTGAAGCTTTTGCCGTCGAAAAGCTGCACGAAGCCTTTCTCCTTTTTCGGCTTCTCTTTTTTGTCGCCCTTGTCGCTGGCGCTGACCGTGCCTGCAACGGCCAGCAGCAGCGCCAGCATCAGCCACATCGTCCTCGTTTTCATGACAATCATTCTCCCGGGGGATTAAGCCGCGCCCTGATCGGCGCGTGCAGTTTGCATTATTCTGATTTCGGTTAAGACTTGCGGGTGTTACCGCGAATGCACTGGCGCACAGCATAGCTGCGCCACTGCGCCCTGACAAGTCACCTGCATCATCTCGTCTGACGCCTGCCGGGCCTTTGCCAGGTCAGTCAACCAGGGCCGGACTATTTTTTTCATCCACGAAGGGACACGAAGAACCACGAAGCCAGATCCTGAACAGCGGTTTTGCTTCGTGGTCCTTCGTGTTCCTTCGTGGATGAAATCTGTTATCTCACTTTGCGAAAGCCCCGCTGACGCCCAATGGCATTAAGTTAAGCAGAAGAGAGATGACGAAACAGACGGAAATAACGGAACAGACGAAACCAGGCCGATTCAGCACAGGTCTGTTCCGTGTGTTTCGTTATTTCCGTCTGCTGCGGTCATCTCTCTTCCGGCTGGTTCTCTCGCTTAACT
>CAYWDW010000520.1:0-4704 GCA_964457105.1 uncultured Heliobacteriaceae bacterium | reverse complement strand
TCCTGGTATTTGGCAACCGCCCCCCCCTCCCGTGGGCGCGGGCACCCCCTTCCCCCATTAACCTTTTTGGTCTGTATTTCTGGCGCAAAGGCTGTCCGCGCTCCCAGGGCAGATTGAGATCTTCAGCTTCTGAACCGGGCGTAATGCAGCAGGGCCAGCATGCTCAGGCCGTCGGTCATCTCTCCGCGCTCGATCATCGCCAGTGCTTCGGTCACAGGCACGCGGCGGATTTCGAGTTTTTCAGTGCCTTCGGGACTCGCCGCGCCCTGCGTCAGACCGGTCGCCAGAAACCACATGGCCAGTTCATCGGTGATTGAATTTGAGAGATGCGCGCGACCGAGCAGTTGCCACTGACTGGCTTCAAGGCCGATCTCTTCGCGCAATTCGCGCTGTGCGGCGGCCAGCGGTTCCTCGTCAGCGGGACAGCCGCCTTCGGGAATTTCCCAGGAATAACTCTGCAGCGGATAACGGTACTGGCCGACCAGATAAATGTGATCTGCGGCATCAATCGGCAGCACGCCGATGGCCGTGTTGCGAAAGTGAACGACCCCGTAAATGCCCGGCTCACCGTCCGGCCTGATGACCTGATCCTCGCGCACTCTGATCCATGGATTTTCGTAAACGGTGCGCGCGGTTGTCGTGCGCCAGGGATTCGAGAATTTGTCTTCCATGCCTGTTTCCGGTTAAGTTGCCGCGCGGCAGTTTAGCCGATCAGATCACCCGATGAAACTCTGTGCTGCATTACGTCGCATCTTCCGGTTCACTATGCCTGAGCCTGAATCCGAACCGCTGTCAGGCGCGGATGAAGATCCGTTTGCTGAACCTGTCATTCTTGAAATCCGCGATGTGATTGACCTGCACGCCATTCCTCCCCGGCAGGTCAAAGCCGTCGTGACTGAATATCTCAGCCAGGCACACGCGCGCGGCTTTCGCTGCGTGCGGATCATTCACGGCAAGGGCATCGGCACACAGCGGGAGATAGTGCGCGCCATTCTGGCCCGCACGCCGTTTGTGGTTACATTCTCAGACGCGCCGCCCGAAGCCGGCGGCTGGGGCGCAACCATCGCTGAACTGCTGCCGCCGGAACCGGGCTGTGAGCGCGCCGATGTGAAACTGATTTAGTTTCAGCAGGTACTTGCTCAATCGCTGAACTCTTCGTATTGTTGCTTGTTGCGATTCGTTTACCCAATGCCATTTCATCAACCACGATTCAGCACATGAAGCTTTCGACGTCTGTTTCCAGCGATTTTGCCAGCCAGATCCGCAGCCGGGGGCAATCTTATTATCAGTCCGGCCTCGTCAAAATCATTTCCGGCTCAGCCTGGGAAGTGACGGCCACCGTGCGCGGCACGCAGCGCTATCAGGTCACGCTGACCCGCAATGACGATCTGATCGTCGGCACCTGCACCTGCCCTTACGCCGTTAGCGCCGCCTGCAAACATTTGTGGGCCACGATTCTGGCGGCTGACGTCAGAGGCTTTCTGACCGGCGATGGCCAGGAGCCGGTAGCCGGGTTTGAACTCGATGAGCAGGAGTGGGATGAAGATGAAGACGAGTTTGACGAAGACAACGACGATGACGATGACGATGATGACGAATCCGGCTGGTCAGCGCCGGTTGTTTCGCCGCGCGTGCAGGCGGTGCAGAAAATCCTTGCGCGGTTCGGGCAATCGGGCCGGGTGAGCAAACCAGGCAGGGCTTCGTGGAAGAAAGTACTCAGCGAAATTGACACTGCTGAAACGCGACCTTTCCAGCAGCAGACCGGCTGGCCTGCGCGGCGGCAGTTGGTTTACATCATTGACGTCCCGGCGACGCTGGAAAGTCGCGGCCTGGTGCTGGAAGTGGCTTCGCGCGACCTGCGCAAAACTGACGGCGCGTGGGGCAAACACAAACCCATCCGGGTGCCGTCGGCGCAGATCAGTTTATTGCCGGACGTGCAGGATCAGCAGATTCTGACCGTGCTGCTTGGCGCGCGCGAACAGTTTGGCTACAGCAATCATTACTACAACAGCTATGCTGAGGAATCGCTGCAGTCGCGGTATCAACTGACCGCTGCGCTGCAGCAACTGCTGCTGCCGCAGTTGTGCGCCACCGGTCGCTGCTGGCTGAAGCTGAATGAAAATCCGGCTGAGTATCCGGTCATCGCCTGGGATGACGGCCCGGCGTGGCAGTTTCATTTGAAGATGCACCGTGACGAGCCGCGCGAGCGGTACCTGATTACCGGCCTGCTGGTGCGCCAGGACGGCGCGGTACAAATGCCGCTGACGGACCCCGTCATGCTGATGAACAGCGGCGTGCTGTTCACGAAAGAATCCGCGGCCCGCTTCGATCACCACGGCGCGTTTGAATGGATTCCCTGGCTGCGCCGCGACGGCAACCTCGTCGTGCCGTTCAATCAGAGCCAGGAATTTCTGACCCGCCTGTTCAGTCTGCCCAGCCCGCCGCGCCTGATGCTGCCTGAAGATTTGCAGGTTGAAGAAAAGACCTCTCAGCCATCCCCGCAGGTCAGACTGAAAGCCGACAAAAGCCGGGGCTGGGGAGTTGAACGGATTCGCGCTGACCTGAACTTCAATTACGACGGCAAACTGGTGCCATTCACGCAGGCCGGACACGGCGTTTACGACGCGACCACCCATCGTCTGCTGCGGCGCGATGCCCAGGCTGAACAGGCCGCGCTGGCTCACCTGCTGGAACTCGGATTCAGGGAACAACGCTATTACAGCGAACCCGACCCCGTGCTGGAACTGGTCGCCTCGCGCCTGCCGCGCGTCGTCAGGCAACTCGTCGCCGACGGCTGGCACGTGATCGCCGATGGCAAACTTTATCGGCAGCCGGGCGATTTCAAGATTGAAGTCACTTCGGGCATTGACTGGTTCGAACTGCACGGCGAGGTCAGTTTCGGTGACGCGACGGTGAAGCTGCCCGCCCTGCTCGCGGCGCTCAAACGCGGCGAAAACACCGTGCGCCTGGGCGATGGTTCATTCGGGCTGCTGCCTGAGGACTGGCTGAAAAAATACGGGCTGATTGCGAGCCTCGGCGCGACTGAAAAAGATCACCTGCGTTTTACCAGGGCGCAGGCCGGATTGCTCGATGCCCTGCTCGCCGCGCAGCCTGAAGCGACCTTTGACGCGGGCTTTGCGCGCGTGCGCCAGGAACTGCAAAGCTTCAGCGGCATCGAACCCGTCAATGAACCCGGCGGCTTTCAGGGCACGCTGCGCGAATATCAGCGCGACGGCCTGGGCTGGCTGCACTTTCTGCGACGATTCAGCTTCGGCGGCTGCCTGGCCGATGATATGGGGCTGGGCAAAACAATTCAGATTCTGGCGCTGCTTGAAGCGCGGCGCGCACAGCAGGCCGATGATCCCACACGGCAGCGCGCGCCGTCGCTGGTCGTCGTGCCCAAATCGCTGGTCTTCAACTGGCAGCAGGAAGCCGCGCGCTTCACGCCGCACCTGCGCGTGCTCGATCACACCGGGCAGTTTCGCAAGAAAGACGAAGTCGGACACTTTGAAGATTACGATCTGATCCTGACCACTTACGGCACGCTGCGCAATGACGCGATCCTGTTCAGGGATGTCAGGTTTGATTACGTCATCCTTGACGAAGCCCAGGCCATCAAGAACGCCAGCACCGAATCGGCCAAAGCGGCGCGCCTGCTTCAATGCGATTACCGCCTGGCGCTGAGCGGCACGCCGATTGAAAATCACCTGGGCGAATTGTGGAGCCTCTTTGATTTTCTCAATCCGGGCCTGCTCGGTTCGTCATCGGTCCTCAATCTGACCGGCACAGCAGGCCGCAATCCTGACGAAGCGACGCGCAGGCTGCTGTCATCGGCCCTGCGCCCGTTTATCCTGCGCCGCACCAAGGATCAGGTCGCCAAAGACCTGCCGCCCAAACTGGAACAGACCATCTTCTGTGAACTCGAAGCGGCGCAGCGCAAACAATATAACGAACTGCGCGATCATTACCGCAACAAGCTGCTGGGCCGCATCGAAACCGAAGGCCTCAACAAATCAAAGATGATTATCCTTGAGGCGCTGCTGCGCCTGCGCCAGGCCGCCTGTCATCCGGGCCTGCTTGACCAGGCGAGATTGAAACAGTCGAGCGCCAAGCTTGATGTGCTGCTGCCGCAACTGGCCGAGGTCATTGAGGAAGGCCATAAAACACTGGTCTTTTCGCAGTTCACCAGCTTTCTCGCCATCGTGCGCGACCGACTCGACAAGGACGGAGTAATCTACGAATACCTTGACGGCAGGACGCGCAATCGTCAGCAGAAGGTCGAACGCTTTCAGACCGACCCGGACTGCCGCCTGTTTCTGATCAGCCTCAAGGCCGGCGGCCTCGGCCTCAACCTGACGGCGGCTGAATACATCTTTCTGCTCGATCCCTGGTGGAATCCGGCAGTCGAAGCGCAGGCCATTGACCGCGCGCATCGCATCGGTCAGACGCGCCAGGTCTTTGCTTACCGCCTGATCGCCAAAGATACGGTTGAAGAAAAAGTCCTCGCGCTGCAAAACACCAAACGCGACCTGGCCGATGCCATTATCAACGCCGACAACAGCCTGATTCGCAATCTGAAGCGCGAAGACCTGGAACTGCTGCTGTCATAATCATCGTCTTCAAAAGCGAAGAAGAGAGATGACGGAACACACGGAAATCACGGAACAGACGGAAAGCAGGAAACACACGAAAAATCATCCAGGG
>CAYWDW010000519.1:0-4711 GCA_964457105.1 uncultured Heliobacteriaceae bacterium | reverse complement strand
CAATCCTGCGCCAGAGCAGATCATCATTACTGATTGAAGAATCATCAACGCGTTGCGCCATGCAAAATCAAAACTCGACAGCTTTTGAAGGCTCTTTCCTAAACCAGTGAATCAGCCGATACACTTCTCCCATTGAGTCAGCCGGAACTGAACCTTCGCGCATCTGCCTGTTCTCATCAAGGATCAAATATTCGATGTTACCATCAGGCAGAATTTCAATTTCAATCTCGTGCTGACGATCCCGCAATTCAAGCTGAAGGCCCCCTCCCGCAACAGGAAAAATTTCCGGCTGTGCGGTTTTGAGGTCTGACAATAAAGAAATGAGCTCGCTTGCCTTTTCGATTGCGGCTGGCTGAATCGGGTGACTTCCATAACTGTCCCAGTTCTCAGGCAAGGTTGCCAGTTCCCGCAACTTTTTCTGCGCACGACGCAGCCACAGGCTGTCATTATGCAGCGAGGTTGTCGCACTCCATTGCAGGCTGCTTTGAGTATTTCGCAAGGCTGGCCTGACCGTTTCCGGCATCAGCAATAAACTTCCGATCATGGTCTTCGTCCCCATTGAGAGTGCATTTGAGAAGAAGTGAAATCAGTGAAACCATTCACCCCCCACTCGTGCGCAATCTGAATGGCTTTTTGCATGGCGACATGGTCATCGTCCGCGATCAGAACACGAGCAGTCACTGTCAACTGAATGACTTCTTTTGCGTCTGTGTGTCGAAACACTGGCTGCATTGAAATATGCAACCGCCCCTGGTCATCAGGCAGGGTATAGCTGGTATTAATGGCTACGACTTCAGGAACAGGAAGAAAATCACCGGAAGTTTTGCCTGTCCAGCAGGGAAGGTAATCCTTCAGAAGCTCAGTCTCTCGCCATCCGTCCGGAAGTTCGATGTGATTGAAATAGTTCAATTCACATTGCAGTGGCTTCAGATTGCCCAGGTCGTTATCCCTGACGAAATTCCGAAATTGATCCCATTCCTCTTCAAATCGGGCAAGGAATTTCTGGAAACGCGGATAGTCCCCGTCAACAGGGATCTTTCGCCAGTTCACCACGAAGCGTTCTCGCTGAAGCTGGATCAGCCAGGTTTGTTGTCTGTTGATGAACCAGCCTCGTACTTCAGGAGGCGCGCCGAAAGTCATTGTGAATTGCCTTTCGGCTTCTCCAAAGACTTCCAACTGTGAAGCCAGTGGCGGCTTGATCAGGCAGTGTGGATACTTGTTCTTTATTTGCCCCCAGAACAAGCCGAAATGCGGAATGCCCCATCTTTCAAGCGGCTCAAACTCAATTCCCAGCGCAACCTCCACCAGGGGAGGGTTGTCGAATTTGGGCAGTTTCAGCGTTTGAGTCATCGCAGTCTCGCCAGGTAAAAACAGGGTTACTCCGCTTACCCCGGAGCAGGATTCAGAAAAATAATAAGCTTCATTCGTGACCTGCGCAATCAGGTTGCAGTGGCAGTTCATATCAGATCACTGAACTATGCTAAACTGCCGCGCATCCCGCCACCGCAGTTTGACGAAACCACTTGCAGGAGAGAAACCATGATCGTCCCGTTGAATGAATACGATTTTCTCAAACGTGCGCTGGCTGTCTGGCCCGACAGAGAAGCGGTGGTCTGTGGAAAGCAGCGGTTCACTTACCGGCAGTTCGGCGGGCGCGTCAATGCCTGGGCGCACGCGATGCGCGGTCTCGGCGTTCAGCACGGCGACCGTGTGGCGATTCTGTCGCAGAACTGTCATCGCATGCTGGAAGCCTTTTTCGGCGCGCCGCTCGCCGGAGCGATTCTGATGTCGCTCAACTTTCGCCTCGTGCCTTCCGATTTTGAATACATCATCAATCACGGCGAAGCGAAGGTCGTGATTGTCGAAGAAGGACTGACGCATCTGATTGACGAAATCCGTCCGCAACTCACGAGCGTTGAATACTTCCTGGTCGGCGCTGATGATCCTGTGAACGTTCCGCCGGGCTGGCGGAGTTATGAATCATTGCTTGCCGCCGCGCCTGAGACTCCTGCCGAACCCGTCGCGATTGATGAAAACGAGCCGTCGGCGCTGCTCTACACTTCGGGCACAACAGGCAAGCCGAAAGGCGTCATGCTGACGCATCGCAATCTGTACATGAATGCGATCAACGCGACGATTGAATTCGGATTGCGCGATACGGACGTTTACCTGCACACGCTGGCGATGTTTCATTGCAACGGCTGGGGCGTGCCTTACGCCGCGACCGGCGTGGGCGCGACGCACGTGGTGATGAAGAAGTATGAGGCGGGCGCGTTCTTTGATGTCATGATCAAAGAGAATGTTTCGTTCGTCTGCATGCCGCCGACGATGATCAATCTGGCGATGAATCACCTGCTGGACGAAAAGACCCTGGCAGCTTTGCCGAAAGCGGTCAGAGTCGGCACTGCCGGATCAGCGCCGCCGATGGCTTTGATCAAAGCGATGCAGGAACGGCTGGGCTGGCAGGTGATTCAGATTTACGGGCTGACCGAAACCGCGCCGTTCCTGACCGTCTCGAAACTCAAACCGCACATGCAGGACTGGCCGGTGGAAGAAAAATATCGTGTGCAGACGCGCACGGGTTACGCGATGCTCGGCGTTGAATTGCGCGTGGTTGATGACTCAGGCAACGACATTCCGGCGGATGGTCAGGCAGTCGGCGAAGTGATGGCCCGCAGCAATGTCGTGATGGCCGGTTACTGGCGACAGCCTGAAGCGACCGAGGCCGTGATCACTGACGGCTGGTTTCACACGGGCGATATGGCAACGCTGGATAGTGAAGGTTTCATTGAGGTCGTGGATCGCAAAAAGGATCTGATCATTTCGGGCGGCGAAAATGTCTCATCAATCGAAATCGAAGGCATGCTCTACAAGCATCCGGCAGTGCTGGAAGCGGCCTGCATCGCCGTGCCTGATGAAAAGTGGGGCGAAGCGCCGCTGGCGATTGTGGTGCTGAAACCCGGCGAATCGGCAACGGCAGATGAGCTGATCGGGTTCTGCCGCGAACGCATGGCTCATTTCAAATGTCCGCAGCGAGTCAGCTTCAGCGAAGCGCTGCCCCGCACCGCGACCGGAAAGATTCAGAAGAATCAGTTGCGTGATCGTTTCTGGCAGGGAAAAGGGAAGTGCGTGAACTGACAGGCAAAAACAGGAACTATGTTTGCGCCTGGGCGTGTAAAGAAATGTCGCTTCAGCGTTCACAGATTTTTTCTGCCAGGCCCGACCCTTTCTCAAAGTGAGGCAGCTTATGACTTGCGCACGAAGCTTTCAACATGTCCTGTTTGTAATTTGCGCCTTTTTCTTTTCTCTTCCTGCCGAAGCGCAATCCGTTGATCGCGCCAAACTGGAAAAAGACATCGAAACAGGTCGCTCTCAACTGGCCGAAAAGGAAAAACAATTCCTTGCGGTGGCACCTGAAGATTACGAGCAGTTTGCTGACTTCTTACAGCAACCCGACACCGGACTGGTTCGCCTCCTGCCACGCGAGAAATACGACACGACCAGCAAAACGGTGATTCGTGGCGGAGGCGCGTTTTACTCGTTCGTCAGACTGACTCACGAATACGGTAATGGTTCGGATATTGAACTCGAGCGCGATACTTTCAACGTGGGATTCGCCGGGTATGACTTTGGTCTGTTTGTAGTGCTGACTGACACACCGCTGGAAGCCATTGCGCCAATGCATCCTGCTTTGCAGTTTCTGCTGGACTTCACTCCGCCTGTTCGTGAGCCGGAAATCCGGCAGCAGCAACGACGATGCGGAGAAGGCATGCAGATCGGAGATTTCAAATACGTTTCTCACGTTCAGGCGCGGCTGGATACGACTTATGCGCTTCGATCAGTTAATTATGACAGGTGGGATGTGCTGGTGACGTTTCGAGTCATCCGCCAGGATACGGATGGAAGTCAGGTGTTGTTGTGGAAGAAACTGAAAACCTTTCCTGTCCCCAAAGCGGAGCGGCCAAAAGCCGCTGAAAAATAACGGGCGGAAAACGATTGGAAAACTGCATGAATCGTCGTCACGTTTTGAAAACAGGGATCGCTGCGGGGATTGTCGGCAGCATCAGCAGTACCGCGCAGGCCGCAGCGGGCGTGCATTACTACGAACTGCGCAGCTATGAAACGCGCAATGATCTGAAGCCGAATCGCCTGCCGGATTTCTTTCGCGAGCACTTTCTGCCCGCGATGAAGCGGCAGGGCATCGGGCCGGTCGGCTGCTTTACCGCGATGGCCGGAGTCCCGCGCCCCGGACTGCTCGTTGTCGTTGATTACAAATCGCTCGCTGAAATGCAGTCAGCGCACGAACGGCTGATGGAAGATAAGGATTACGGCAGAGCTTTGCAGGAACTCGAAGGCGCGGGCACGCTGCCTTACGTGCGTTATGAAACGACGCTGCTGCGGGCGTTTGAAAAGCATCCGCAGATCGAAGCGCCAAAGCCGTTGCCGGACAAGGACGGCAAACTGCAACTGCGCGTGTTTGAGTTGCGCACTTACGAATCGCGCACGACGCTTTCACTCAGCAACAAGATTGAGATGTTCAATCAGGAAGAGATCAGGATCTTTCGTGACTGCGGCTTCGCGCCGGTCTTCTTTGGCGCAACGACTGCCGGACAGCGCCTGCCTTCGCTGACTTACATGGTCGGCTTCGACAACATGGACGAGCGCGAAAAGGCCTGGGCAAAGTTCATCGCCAGTCCTGATTTCAATCGCA
>CAYWDW010000518.1:0-4718 GCA_964457105.1 uncultured Heliobacteriaceae bacterium | reverse complement strand
CAGCAATGCGCCCGGCTTTGTCCGGCGGAACGAAAACGCCGGCAGTGACGACGACGGCATCAATCCCGCCATAAGCGAGCAGCACGTCATCGAACATCCGCGCCACGCTTTCACGATTTGTGATGTCGCAACTCAGGCCGATGGCCGGGCCGCAGTTGCTGAGGCCCGTGCCCGCCACGCCGATGCCTGCGCCGTATTCACTGACGATCTGCTGCGCGGTGGCCTGCGCCGCCGCTGCGTCGCGGTCAACGCAGACCACGTGCGCGCCTTCCCTGACGACGCGGTGCGCGGTCGCCTGGCCGATGCCTGCGCCTGCGCCGATGACGACGATGATCTGCCGGTCCAGTTCCTTTTCAGGCGGCAGCCGGCGCAGCTTGGCGTCTTCGAGCAGCCAGTATTCGATGTCAAAAGCTTCCTGCTGATCCATCGCCTCGTACTGATCTATGGCTTCAGCGCCGCGCATGACTTCGATGGCGCAGTTGTAAAACTCTGCCGTCACGCGCGACTCGCTCTTCGACTTGCCCCAGGCCAGCATGCCCAGGCCTGGAATCAGAATGACGGTCGGGTGAGGATCGCGCATCGCGGGCGAGTCGTGACGCCGGCAACGCTGATAATAAGCCTCATAATCTTTGCGGTATTGCGCCAGCCCTGCGACCAGCAATGTTTTCAGTGTCTCAAGGTCATCACGGTGCGGATGCCAGTCAATAAACAGCGGCTTGATCCTCGTGCGCAGAAAGTGATCGGGGCAGGACGTGCCCAACTCGGCCAGGCGCGGCCCGTCGTGGCTGTTGACGAAGCGCAGCATCTGCTCGTCATCCTGCACCGTGCCGACCATGCGCCTGTTGACGGACAACTGACCGCGCAGGAACGGGATGATTTCCGTGAGGCGGCGGCGGCGTTCAGCTTCAGTCAGCGGCTCGTATTTCTGCCCGCCGAAAGTCTGCGCGCCTTTGTCGTGCGCGGCGATGTAGCGCGCGGCCCGCTCAATGATTTCAAGCGCCGTTTCGTAACAACTCCGGTCATCGTTGCTCCACGAACTCATCCCGTGATGACCAAGCAGAATGCCTGTGGCCTGCGGATTGTCAGCAATCAACTGCTCAATCTTCAGGCCGATGTCAAAACCAGGCCGCTGCCAGGGCAGGTAAATAACTTCATTGCCATAAATCTCACGGCAGAGTTTTTCCTGATTGACCGACGCGGCAATGGCGATCACCGCGTTCGGGTGCAGGTGGTCCACGTGTTTGTAAGGGACCAGCGTGTGCAGCGGCGTGTCAATCGAACAGGCGCGCGGATTGAGGTCGAAAACGCAGTGACTGTACAGCGGGTAAAACTGATCTTCAACGGGCGTCTTCGGCCCGCGTGCCGGATCGTTCAGGTAACGCGGCTTGAGCGCCCGCACCTTGTCGAGATACAGCGAAGCAAAGCCGTCGCGCCTGGCCGTGCGCAAATCGCCGCCCGAACCCTTGACCCATAACACCTCGACCGACTCGCCGGTGAGCGGGTCCTGTTCGATCAGCTTGGCCGAAGTGTTGCCGCCGCCGGTATTGGTCAGCGTCAGATCTTCGCCAAGTTTGTTCGAGCGATAGACCAGCCGGTCCACGCCCGCGAGCCGTTCGGCTTCGGCGTCATTCCACAAATATTTCACGTGTCTGAATCGTGGTCTTTTCTGACTCATCTGCTCCTCCTGACTTCAGCTTCCCGCACCTGCCATTGTGCCGCGCCCTGATCGCCAGGGCCGGATTCCGGGCAACCGCCGACAATGAAAAACGCCTGTATCAATACCATCTTTCAGCCGGTTCTGCACCCCGCCAGGCGTTGATCCAGGGTTGGGTGGACGGTCCGGTCCGCTGCGTTGAGCGAGCGCCACGGCACGGCGGCGGGCGCTCGCTCAACGCAGCGGACTGTCTCCTCAGACGCGCTGACAGTTGAGTTCAACCGCCGTTCAGCCGGGGTGAATTTAAGGTTGTCATGCTCTGACAGATTACGTTATAGTCGCCGCCGTCCGGTCGAATCACTCAGCCCTGAGGACTTTGACCGGAGATATTTCCGGTTCGGCCTTTCGCCCCGCCAGAGCCGCGCTGACTGATTCTGAACTGATAAAAATCGGGTGGCCCGCCAACAACCCAGCGCAGTCCCCCAGAGTTCAGCCCTTCTTCATGACTACACGAATTCTCTTCGTTGAAGATGACCCACAGGTGCGCCGGTTGCTGCTCGCCGCAGTGCGAAACGAATTTGAGGCCGCAGCCGTCGCTTCAGCCGAAGCGGCGCTTGAAGCGCTCGCCCGCGAAGCCTTTGACATTGTCGTGGCCGATCTCAACCTGCCGGGGATGTCCGGCCTTGATCTGCTGCCACACCTGCCGCGCCTGCGTCCGGGCATCATCTCAATCATCCTCACCGCTGACAGCACGATTGACACCGCCGTTGAAGCGATGAAGCGCGGCGCTTCTGAATTTCTGACTGAACCCGTCACGCCCGAAGAACTGCTGGGCGTGTTGCAGGTCGCGGCTGAGCGCGTGTCGCGCAAAGCCTTTTCCTCGCCCGGCGGCGTGTCGGGCATCAACGTCATTGCCGAATCGAGCGCGATGCGCGCCGTCATCGAACAGGTCACGGCCATCGCGCCTTTTAATACGACGGTCCTTGTCACCGGCGAAACCGGCACGGGCAAGGAGATTGTCGCGCGCGCGCTGCATCAGCAGTCACCGCGCCGCAATCGTCCGCTCGTGGCGATGAACTGCGCGGCGGTGCCGGAACAACTGCTTGAAGACGAACTGTTCGGACACGTCAAGGGCGCCTTCACCGGCGCGCAGAATGCCCGCGAAGGCCGCTTCGAGCAGGCCGACGGCGGCACGCTCTTTCTGGATGAAATCGGTGATATGAGCCTCGCGCTGCAATCAAAGCTGCTGCGCGTCCTGCAGGAACGCGAATTTGAAAAGCTCGGTTCATCGCGCACCACCAAAGTTGATGTGCGCATTATTGCCGCGACGAGCGCGGAGCTGGAACGGCGCGTCAATGAAGGCTCGTTTCGCGCTGACCTCTATTACCGCCTGAATGTCGTGCATCTGCGGCTGCCGCCGCTGCGCGCCCGGCGCGACGACATCAGGCCGCTGGCTGAAAAGCTGCTGGAACGTTTCTGCCTGAGCGCCGGACTGCCTGCCAAATCAATCGAGGCCGCCGTGTTTGAGGCGCTCAACAAATATCACTGGCCCGGCAATGTGCGGCAGTTGCAGAACGCGATGGAACGCGCCGCCGCGCTGTCAGGCACGGCAACCGTCATTCGCCTGCCCGATCTGCCCGAAGAGATTCGCCCGAATTCAGCGCATACTTTTGGCGTGGTGCCCGGCGGCCTGAATGCGGCAAACGCGCCGGGTGCAACCGGCACGCCTTCGGTCTTCATTCCGTTGACAGTGCCTGAAGGCGGACTTTGTTATGACGATTTTGTGGCTCGCGTCGAGCGTGAACTGCTGCTGCAATCGCTCAATAAAACCGGCGGCAACAAGGTGCGCGCGGCGCGTCTGCTGCAAATGAAACGCACGACCTTTTCTGAAAAACTGAAGCGTTTGCAGATTGAAGATGATCCGGCTGACGACGGCGAAGAACCGCAGGCTCAGGCCAGTTGATCGCAGGCGAGCGACTCGCGGCGCCCGTCGCGCAGGTACGCGCTGACGCCGCGCCGTTTCTGTTCCAGTTCACGCGCCGCTGCCGCCACCTGGTGACGCGCCACAACCAGCAGCGGACCGGTCTGTTCATCCTGCATCAGAATCTCGTTGATGATTGAAGCGGCCTGCGAGGCCGTTTCGTTGTGCAGCGCGCTGTCAGCGGTTGCACCCAGGCGTTCGCGCATTTCGGCAATCTGCCGGTGATAAACCTCCAGCCGTTCGCCGAGTTCAGCGCGCGCCGAGACAACCCGCAATAGTTCTTCAAAGTCACCGCTGTCGGCCACCGCCGTTTCGCGGCGCGCCAGTTGCAGCAGCGCTTCCAGATCGGCGCATTGCGCGATCAGCAGATCGAGCAATGAATCAGCCGCGGCTTCGATGGCGTGTTTGTGCAGCATAAAAGTTTTCATCCGGTCTGACCGGCTCAGATCACAGCTTTCAAGGTGCCGACGCTGGCAGGCAGGCTGCCGATGCCCGCCATTCCGACTGCCACATTTTCCGTCTGACTGGCGATCGTGGCCCACGCCTCACGCACGGGCGACAACTGCTCAGCCGCCTGGCGCATCAGCGCCGCGTCAAGTTTCGCGCTGCCCTGCAACGTCAGCGCCATGACCCCGGCATAAAGGGCATCCAGCACGGGCGCAACCTCGCCGCCCTGGGCAAAATCGAGAATGGATTGCAGGTAACTGATGATGTCGAGCGCGCGGCTGCTGTGTTCTGATTTCGCCACCAGGTCAGCGGCTTCGATGTCAGCGGCAGCCAGCAGCAAAAACCTGATGGCCCCGTCATAGAGCATCACCACCTGCTGCAACTTGTTCGGCTCGGCATTGGCAACCCGGCTGTAAGCGGTCAGTGCGTTGATTCTGCCAGACATTTTTCAGCTCTCCCGATAGGTAATCACGCAATCATTCAGCGTGCGGTTGGTCGTCAGGCGCAATTCACATATCGGCCTGCCTGAGACCAGGCTTGAGGCAGGCGCCGCTTCATTCGCTTACTCGCTCTTCTTTTGCAGCGAATTCAGAATGCTGGTCAGCGACGTATTCTGACTGTTGAGCTGATTGATGG
>CAYWDW010000517.1:0-4745 GCA_964457105.1 uncultured Heliobacteriaceae bacterium | reverse complement strand
GCGTTATCAATCAGGCTCGACATGCGCGAAGTGAACTGCGATTTGTACGACAGAAACGCGAAGAGCATGCCCACCGAAAAACCGCCGTCAAGCAGCAGCGCCGCGCCGAGCCAGATGACCGCGATGTTTTCGACGCCGAACAGCACGCCGTTCATGGCGCTGAAAAGCATGCGCAGTTTCTGAATGCGAATGCCTGCGTTGAAGGCGTCCACCGTCAGATTCTGATAGATCGCCGCGCGCTGTTCCTGCCGGTTGAAAAGCTTGACGCTCTGCATCCCGCGAATGGTTTCCAGAAAGTTGGTTTCCTGGCGGGCCGAACAGACGATCTGATCTTCGGTGGCTTCGCGCAGCGGGCCGTACCTCGCCACGCGCAGCAGCGCATACAGCGCCGTCGCCGCGCAGACGATGAGCGCGAGCTTCCAACTGTAAATGAACATCATCGCCGCCGTGACCAGCGCCATCAGACCGTCAATCGCGGATTCCAGAAAAGCGCCGGTGATCATGCGCCGAATCGTGTTGAGCGAGTCGAAGCGCGAAGTGATGTCGCCGAGGTGCCGCCGACTGAAAAAAACCATCGGCAGTTTCAGCAGATGCGTAAACAACCGGGCGACCATTTGCAGATTGAGCGTCGTGTTCAGATACAGCGCCACCCACGAACGCAGCGCCGACACTCCGACCTTGATCAGCGTCAGCAGCAGAAACCCCAGACCCAGCACCGTCAGCAGCGATCTGTCTCCGGCCACGACCGCGTGATCCAGCACAAGCTGCATAAAGAGCGGGCTGACGATGGCGAAAATTTCAACCGCTCCGGCCAGCAGAAAAAGCTGCGCGAGGCTGCGGCCCAGGCCTGGCAGGCGTCCGGTCATCTGTCTGATCGTCGCCCGGCTGCGTTCGGTTTTGCGCTCGAACTGTTCGCTTGGAGTCAGTTCGAGCGCGACGCCCGTGAAGTGCTTCGAGAGTTCACTGTAACTGAGCGTTTTGCGGCCCGTGTTCGGATCGAAGATGACTGCTTTGCGGCGTCTGACTTCAGTCAGGACGACGAAGTGATTGAGATCCCAGTGCAGAATCGCAGGCAGTCGCAGCCGATGCAGCGATTCCATCTCGAGGCGCAGCGGGCGGGAATTGAAATTGAGCTGAGCGGCAATCCTGATCAGATTCGCCAGCGTCGTGCCCTTCAGCGAGATCGCATATTTTCCGCGCAGCGTGGCCAGATCGGTGCGATAGCCGTGATGACCCGCAATCATCGCCAGACAGGCGAGTCCGCATTCGGCGGCTTCGGTCTGCAGGATCAGCGGCGTCCGGCGGCGACCTGAAAAATTGAGCGTTGAATTCATCATCTGAATCGGGATACGCGAGATCGGTCCAGTACCGCGCGCGTCAGCAAGCGGTTGTCCACGCGGGAAGCCGCTTGCTGACGCGCGCGGTACTGGACCGGTGTCTCAATCTTATGTGGTTTGCCTCAGACTCTCCCCATCACGCTGTAGAGCGGATCGAGCAGCCATTCATACAAGCGTCGGCGATCCAGCCAGATGTCCGCGTCGAGCAGCATTCCGGCCTGGAGCGGAAAATCCTGGCCGTAGGCTTTGACTGTTTGTGAGTCGAGTGTGACGACCACGCGATAAGCCGGTTCGAGCAGTTGCACCGGCAAAGAAGTTTCGCCGGGCAGGATCAGCGTTTTCGAAATCACGGTGATATGACCGGCGCTGCTGCCGAATCGCTGATAAGGATAAGCCTCGTGCCGCACCAAAACAGTTTGTTCAGGCGCGAGAAAACCAATCGAATTTGAAGGCACCAGAAGATGAGCTTCCAGCGTCGCCTCAGCGGGCAGAATCGAAACCAGCGGCTGTGCCGGATTGGCGGCGTGCCCGCGATCAGCCAGCAGCGCCGTCGCCGTGCCATCCGCAGGCGCTTTGACCACGTAAGTGCGCCGCGCTTCATACTCACTCAGTTCCTGTTCGAGCACGGAGAGGTTGCGTTCTGTCACGGCGCGTTGCGTGCGCGCGCGCAGTTCGGACGACGTGATCTGCGCCCGCTGCGTTCTGAGGTCGCTGGACTGACTCATCTGCGTTCGTTCGAGCGCCTGCAATCGGCCCTGTTCATCGAGCAATTCTTTCAGCTTCGCCTGCACCTGCTCTTCTGAAGCGATGGCGTCGGCGCGAAGCTGACGATAACGGGCCAGCGAACTTTCGGCGGAACTGACGCGGCGCTGCTGCGTCTGAATCTCGCGGCTGAGCTGCGCGAGTTCAGCTTCCATGGCGCTCGCGCGTTGTTGCAGCGTCTGCGTTTCAACTCTCGCCAGATGATCCTGCTGTCTGAGTTCGCCTTCGAGACTGGCGCGACGTTCTCTCAGCCTGGCGACGGCGGAGGACATGGTTTCAATCGCCTCGCCGGACGGGCGTTCCATGGCGATGACGTAAAGAACTTCGCCTTTAGTGACCCGCTGACCTTCGACGATGTGTTTTTCCGTGACCGTGCCGGCCTCGCGCGGATAGACCTTGATCAGCCCGCGACTGGGCACGAGGAAACCTTTGACGCGCGCCTTGCGGGTGTATTCGCCCTTGAAGGCCAGGACAAACAGACTGGCGGCAATGGCTACGGCGACAAACGTGAGCAGACGAGTCGAGAGCGGCTGAATCAGCAGCGCCGAACCGAGTGCCTGTTCGCGCTGCGCTTCAAGCGCGGCAGCGCGAAACAACGGGCGCGACATGACCTGCAACCCAGGCCCGGCTTTGTTTTCCTGATTCTCCTGAATTTTCATGACTGACTTTTTCGACAGTGTCCGACAAAGGGGTCAGCTTGTTGTGAGTGATGACGGAACACACGGAAATCACGGAAGGCACGGAAAGTTTCTGACGCTGGTCAGTGTTGCTTCCGTGTGTTTCGTTATTTCTGTTTGTTCCGATACCTCTCTGCCTGCTTTTTCATCGCTTATAGCGATTTGCAAATGCGTGCGACCTCCGCCCGGTACAGTACAGGGAGCGGTAGCGACCTGGCGCGATTGATGGCGCGGCCCCCGGAGGCACCAGGTCGCTACCGCTCCCTGTACTGTACCGGGCGGACGCGCCTGAAAACCGCTATAACTCAATGCCATTGCCCTGAAAGGGACGGATTGAATGCGTCTGCTGCGCGGACAAAAGAGATTTTCAAAACACGCTCTCAACCAGAAGGCGCTTTCACGAAGTCAGCGACAAGCTCCCCCCCTTGTCAGACATTCGGCGGCTCAAGGGTCAGGACTGAAGGGACAAAGTCCGGCTTTGCCAGACGCAGCAACTGATACCCGATGCCTGAGAGTCCGGTCAGCAGACCAGGCGTTTCCACTGCGGCAGGCGTTCCGCATTTGCATCCGTGTTGCTCGATGGATTCGAGCAGCGCCGCCGTTCGTCGTTGCAGATGATCTTTCCACTGTGAATCGTCGAGCGCCTGCGCGGCGAGCAGCAGCAACTCCAGACTGCCCGCGTCGCCCTGACAAAGCGAATGATTGTGTCCGAAGCCGTGTCGCAATGTTGCCGCAAGCGCCGTTTCAATTTCAGCTCTGATTGCCGCGTCATCGGCGTGCGCGAGCGAACTGAGCCGCGCAAGTCCGATGCCGCCGTGACGCCAGGCGGTTCTGAATTCAGGCTGACTGTCTGCCGCAGAAAAACAGCGTCTTTCATCACGCATCGCTTCGTGCGCCGCAGCGCGAAATCTTTCAAGCCCGGTCCAGGCGTGCAGCCTGAGCAGCGCCCACGCGATTCCTGCCGCTCCGTGTGCGAAGCCTGTCAGCGGAATCTGCGCGCCATCAGGCAGCCAGCCGATTCCTTCGGGCATTTTTTGCGCCTGCGCCAGCAGGTGATCGCCGCACTGAATCGCCACAGCCGAAACACGGTCGGACGGGACATACTGCGCCAGGCCATGCAGCGCGCCGATGCATCCGGCGGCGCCACCGTAAAGATCAAGGACATCATCTTCCGTAATCAGTGCGGGCAGCCGATCCGCGATGGCTTCGGCTTCAGCGAACAGATCGCGGCGCTGCCACAACGCGCCGAGGTGCGTCAGCGTATAAATCACGCCGCCCCAGCCGTCGAAAGCTCCGATCAAACCTATATCATCCCGTCGTGCGCTGACCTGACGCTGCAAAGCCTTCAGCGCCGACTGTGCCAGCGCCGTATGTTTTTCGGCTTTTGTGACTGCGCCGAGATAAGCCAGGAAATGCGTCACGCCAGGCAAGCCCGAATCAAGATCAAGTCCACAGACAGAGACTGACCAGAAACAATCGCGCTCCTCCATCAGGCCGATCCAGGAAGCGTCATCCTGCCCGCGCAGGGCGAGCGTTTGCAGGCGAGCGCCAGCAGTCTGCGCCGCCGTGAGTAATCGCCCGGCGCTCGCCTGTGCGGGCAATGACATTGAATCAAGCGGCAGAGCGACGACGGAACAGGCGGAAGGAACGGAAGGCTTCAGTTCTGCTTCTGTGTGTTTCGTTCTTTCCGTTTGTTCCGTTATCTCTCTGCCTGCTTTCCCATTGCCTGCCTCAATACCATTGACCTGTCGCTCGGTGGTTTCGCCCAGCGTCGCCAGCGACGCCTGGATCAGCCACGCCTGGCGCTCACGATCTTCCTGGCAGAGTTGTCCGACACGCTGCTGCACGACGGCCAGGCTCGGCACCGGAAAGAAATCGGTGATCCGCTCATCGGCGCTGATCCACAGATCGCGTGAATGGGGGCGGGTAGTGAACAGCGGAATGTCACCGTGCGACAGATCGTCGCGTT
>CAYWDW010000516.1:0-4748 GCA_964457105.1 uncultured Heliobacteriaceae bacterium | reverse complement strand
CGATCGGGCAGATGCGGCCGTAATGCGTCGGATGCACGTCGCGCACTTCGAAGCCGGCGCGTTCGCGCGACAGACCGCCCGGCCCGAGCGCCGAGAGCCGCCGCTTGTGCGTGATTTCCGAGAGCGGATTAGTCTGATCCATAAACTGCGAAAGCTGCGACGAGCCGAAAAATTCGCGCACGGCGGCGGTCACGGGCTTCGCGTTGATCAGGTCGCGCGGCATCGCGGTCTGCATCTCCTGATGGATGGACATCTTTTCCTTGATGGCGCGTTCCATGCGGACCAGACCGAGGCGGAACTGATTTTCAAGCAGTTCGCCGACGGCGCGCACGCGGCGATTGCCGAGGTGATCAATGTCATCGTCGGCATAAAAGATCGTGCGCCCGTCAGGCAGCCGGACCTCGCCCATCAGCCGCTTGAGCTTGAGGACGTAATCAATCACGTCAAAGAAATCTGCTGGCGAGAGCAGCGGATCATCAAGCCGTTCGCGTTCGGGCCGCCCCATCTTGATGTTGAATTTGAGTCGCCCGACCCGCGAGAAATCAAACTTGCGCGCATCGAAGAACATGCCTTCAAAGAGCGACGTCGAAGTTTCGAGCGTCGGCGGATCGCCCGGACGCATCTTGCGATAGATTTCAATCAGGGCTTCCTGCGGCGATTTGATCGCGTCCTTGCGCACGGTGGCGCTGATGACCGGGCCGGTGTCGTCTTTTTCCGGGAAGAAGATTTCAATCTCATCAACCCCGGCTTCGGCGGCGCTCGCCACCGTTTCCGGCGTCAGTTCCGTGTTGCTTTCAGCAATCACCTCGCCGTCGGTCGTGTTGACCAGATCCTTCAGCGTAAACGCGCCGGTCAGGTCCGCGACGTTGACTTCGATTTCAGCAATCTTCGCTGCCTGAATGGCCTCATATGCGGCCTGCCCGATCTTCTTGCCGCTTTTGACGACGACTTCGCCCTTGCGGTCGGTCACGTCATGCGAAGCGCGCATGCCAACGATGTTCGGACTGACGGCCCAGAACAGACGGCCCTTGTCGAGCCGCACGCGATCAACCTTGTAAAAGGCGCGCAGAATGTCTTCATCGCTCTTGAGGCCAAGCGCGCGCAGAAAGATCGTCGCCAGAAACTTGCGCTTGCGGTCAATGCGCACGTACAGCAGGTTCTTGTTGTCGTATTCAAATTCGACCCACGACCCGCGATACGGAATGATTTTGGCCAGGAAGAAAGTGTTGTTCTGTTCTTTCTCAAAGAACACGCCCGGCGAACGATGCAACTGAGACACGATGACGCGCTCAGTGCCGTTGATGATGAACGTGCCATTGTCGGTCATCATCGGCAGGTCGCCGAAATAGACCTCTTCTTCCTTGATGTCGCGGATGGATTTCTGCGCGGTCTCTTCGTCCTTGTCCCAGACCGTCAGGCGAATCTTGACGTGCAGCGGCACGGCGTAAGTCATGCCGCGCTCCTGACATTCGTTGACATCGTACTTGTGTTTCAGGCCGACCGGCTCACCGCAGTTGTCGCAGGTGATGACGATGTTCTTGTTGAAGGTGCCGCACTGATGGCACAGCACGTCTTCGGATGAGAGCGGATTGACGCGAATGACCGCACCGCACTGCTTGCAGTTGGAACGCAGGTGATGCAGTCCCTGAAGCTGACCGCACTTGCACTGCCAGTTGCCGATGCGGAACTCGACGAACTCAAGCGACGAGGTGTCGCGGAAGTCAGAAATCGGAAAGGTCGAGCGAAAGACCGCCTGCAATCCGATGTTGTCGCGTTCTGCCGGAAGCAGATCCATTTGCAGGAACCGATTATAGCTTTCGCGCTGCACCTCGATCAGGTTGGGAATCCGCACCGACGTGCGAATGCGCGAGAAGTCGTGCCGGGCCACCTGCTGATAGCCGCTGGTAAAACCGCTCAGTTCAATCCTGGGTTCTTTGAATTCAATAGCCATTGCGATCAACCTTGTAAGCTGAGGGCCTGATGGGTTATGAGCAGCCGTGAGGCCTGCCTGAGACCGTGAGGCCGGACATGACAAAGCGGCGGCTCAAGGCAACACCTTGCCGAGCCGCGCGCTTTCGCAGTTGATTTGAAAACTTTGTTGATTGACTCTGCCCTTCTCTGATGATGCGGCAGTATACAGTGATTTCACCCTGCCCTGCAATCCCCTCGGGGCACCGCCTGGGTTGCTGAAAACAGGCCGACAGATCAGCCGTGTCAGCAAACGGCTGAGCTGTCGCCTGCTGAAAAAAATAACCTACTTCAACTCAACAGTCGCACCGGCATCAGTGAGTTTCTTTTTGAGTTCTTCAGCCTCAGCCTTGCTGACGCCTTCCTTGACCGGCTTCGGCGCGCCGTCAACCAGATCCTTGGCTTCCTTGAGGCCGAGGCTGGTGATCTCACGAACCACCTTGATGACGTTGATCTTGTTCGCGCCGCCGCCCATCAGCATCACGGTGAACTCATCCTTTTCTTCAGCCGCCGGAGCCGCCGCCGCCGGCCCTGCCGGAGCCGCCGCAACTGCCGCGGCTGCTGCCGACACGCCAAAGGTGGTTTCCATCTCCTTCACCAGCTCGGAAGCTTCCAGCAGTGTCAGAGTTTTGATCTGATCGAGAATTCCCTGAATCTTTTCCGACATGACTAAATTATCCTCTCATTTCACGCTCTGCTGTTGTGGGAACACAGAGCGAATCATTCGGTTGACTGACTGCGCCGCAGTGAATGAAACAGGGATTGCACTTCTCCGCTGTTACTGAATCTCAGACTGACGGCGCGCGAAGCGACCGGTGCAGGGCATCACTCCTGCGTCCAGGTCTTCCGTGCGTCGGCTGCGTACTGACCTGGCAACACAGCCTCTTGAACTTTCAAACTTCGGATTTCAGAGCAGGCTTCAGCTCTGGAACCCCTCGTTATCCCTGCGCTTCCTTCTGCTTTGCCACCTCGCTGACCACGATGGCCAGGTTGCGCGCCACACCGTTCAAAGCAACGGCCATGCGCTGCGCGCCTGAATTGATCAGGAACATCATCTTGCTGATCAACTCTTCCTTCGATGGCATTGAAGCGAGCGCGTCAATGTCTTTGACGTTGATGACCCGGCCTTCGACCACCCCGGCCTTGAAGGAGAATTTGGCGTGGTCTTTGGCAAACTTTGACAGCGCCTTGGCCATGGCCACCACGTCATCTTCAGTCCAGGCAATCGCGGTCATCCCGCCGAAGTGATCCCTGAGCGGCTCAAGCGGAGTGCCGGTCACAGCCAGGCGGCCCAGCGTGTTTTTGACGACGCGATAATTCAACTGCGATTCACGCAGCGCGCGCCGCAACTGCCCGTCCTGCTCGACGGTCAACCCCTCAAAGCCGACGAGCAGCGCATTGCTCTTGTCTGCGAACTCGTTCTTCAGGAAGTCGAGTTCTTCCTGTTTCTGCATTTTCGTTTTCATGACGATTTTCCCCGTCCTGCGGCTCAACGGGAGCCGAGCTTGATAAATCCTGCGGTTACTGACTGAAACCTGCTTACGCGCCGAATTCGGTCGGATTAAGCAGGACGCCCGGCCCCATCGTCGAAGCGACGTTCATCTTTTTGACGTATCGCCCCTTGGCGGTCGAAGGCTTGGCCTTGATGATTGCGTCAATCAGCGTCTTTGCATTCTCGACCAGCCGACCGGCATCAAATGAAACCTTGCCGACCGGCACGTGAATGACCCCGGTCTTGTCAACTCTGAACTCGACCTTGCCGGCCTTGGTCTCTTTGACGGCATTGGCCACATCGAGCGTGACAGTGCCGGTTTTCGGGTTGGGCATCAACCCGCGCGGGCCGAGAATTTTGCCGAGTGTGCCGACGAGTTTCATCATATCGGGCGTGGCAATCAGCGCGTCAAAATCGAGATAGCCGCCCTTGATCTTTTCAACCAGGTCTTCAGCGCCGACTTCATCAGCGCCGGCTTCCTGAGCCTCGCGCTGCTTGTCACCGACGGCGAGCACAGCCACGCGCTTTGATTTGCCAAGCCCGTGCGGCAGCACGACCGTGCCGCGCACATTCTGATCAGCCTTGCGCGGGTCAACGCCGAGAACCATCGTCAGTTCGACGGTTTCATCGAATTTCGCAAACGCAATCTGCTTGACCAGCCCGGCGGCGTCAGCAAGCGCGTAAGGCCGACGCTCAACCTGGGCGAGCGCGGCGGTAAATTTCTTTCCTGCCATTGATGATCCTTTCAGGTCGTAACGTGCCGCGGCGAAGAAGCTGCGGACACTCCCTATTTAATTGCAGATTTCGGATTTGGGATTTCAGATTGAACGAGCAGTTGTTCTTTGCTCAATCTGCAATCGGCAATCTTCAAGTCTGCAATCTTCAAACGATTTCGAGGCCGAGGCTTTTGGCCGTGCCTTCGATGGTGCGGATGGCCGACTCCAGACTGGTCGTGTTGAGGTCAGGCATCTTGGTCCGGGCAATCTCTTCAATCTGAGCGCGCGTGACCTTGCCGATCTTTTCACGGTTCGGCTTGCCCGATCCCTTCTCGATCTTCACTGCCTTTTTCAGCAGATCAGCAGCCGGAGGGGTTTTGGTGATGAAAGTAAAAGAGCGATCCGCGTAGACCGTAATGACGACCGGAATCTTGATGTCGCCCAGATTGGCGGTCTTCGCATTGAACTGCTTGCAGAACTCCATGATGTTGACGCCCTGCGGGCCGAGCGCCGTCCCTATCGGCGGCGCGGGATTCGCCTTGCCCGCCGGAACCTGGAGCTTGATGTAACCG
>CAYWDW010000515.1:0-4751 GCA_964457105.1 uncultured Heliobacteriaceae bacterium | reverse complement strand
CCCGGTCAGTGGGGCAGTCGGGAGTTGAGAGCTGAAAGTAACAAGGATGCAGATCAGCGGCAGCAACATTCTGGTGGTTGGGGCAGCGCGAAGCGGCATCGCGGCGGCAGAGTTTCTGCACGCCCGCGGCGCGCGCGTGACAATCAATGACGCGAAGCCGGAAAGCGAACTCAGCGCCGCCGCTGACCTGAAAGCCCAGGGCATTGCAGTCGTTGCCGGTGCGCATCCGGCAGAGTTGTTTGAAAAAGCGGAACTGATTGTGGCGAGTCCCGGCGTGCCGCTCGCGCTTGAACCGTTTCAGCGGGCCGGAAAGGCCGGCGTTGAAATCATCAGCGAAATCGAGCTGGCGGCGCGCTTCCTGCGCGGCAGGCTGATCGGCATTACCGGCTCAAACGGCAAAACGACGACGACCACGCTTATCGGTGAAGTCCTCAAACACGCCGGGCTGCCCGTGCAGGTTGGCGGCAACATCGGGACGCCGCTGATTACGCTGGTCGAGACTTCGCGTGACGACAGCTTCACGGTGATTGAACTGAGCAGCTTTCAGCTTGAGGCCGTGCAGTCAATGCGCCTGTTTGCCGCCGTGCTGCTCAACATCACGCCGGATCATCTTGATCGTTACGCTTCGATGGATGATTACGCCGCCGCCAAGGCGCGCATCTTTCTCAATCAGACGCCGGAAGACCTGGCCGTGCTCAATGCCGATGATGCGCGGGTCGCGGCGATGCACACGCTGACCAGCGCGCACGTCGTTTATTTCAGCCGTCGGCGCGAACCTGAAGCAGGCATCTTTTTGCGCGGCGCTGAAATCATCAGCCGCAGCGAAGGCGGCGAAGCCAGTCTGCTCAGTCGCGCTGAGATTGGTCTGCGCGGCGATCACAACCTGGAAAACGTGATGTCGGCTCTGGCGGTCGGCCTTGCGTGCGGCGCGGCGCCCGATTCAATGCGCGAAACGATTCGCAGCTTCAGAGGCGTTGAGCACCGGCTGGAATTTGTGGCTTCGATTGGTGACGTGGATTTTTACAACGACTCAAAGGCGACGAATGTTGATGCCGCGATCAAATCGCTCGAAGCGTTTCCCGGCCACCTGATTCCGATTCTCGGCGGCAAGGACAAGGGCAGCGATTACGCGCCGCTCGCGCCGCTTGTCACCGAACGATGTGAACACGTCATCCTGATTGGCGCCGCGGCAGACAAGATCGCCGCCGCTTTGTCGCACACGAGGCCGCTGCATCGCGCCGCGACGATGCCGGAGGCGGTGGAGCTTGGCTTCAGGCTGGCGCATCCGGGCGACACGGTGCTGCTCGCTCCGGCCTGCGCGAGCTTCGATATGTTCGACAACTACGAGCATCGCGGCAGGGTTTTCAAGGCGGCGGTGCATCAACTGAGCGCCGCTGCAGCAGGCTGAAATCTGTGATCTGAAATTGAGTTATGGCAGAGAACGTAACAACCGGGTTTTTCGGCTCACTTGAAAAGACGAAGTGGGACCTGTGGCTGGCGGCGGCGACCATCGGGCTGGTCGTGTTCGGACTGGTCATGGTGTACAGCGCGTCGGGTTACATCGCCGAGCAGCGTTACCATGCGCCGAGCTATCATTTTCTGGTGCGACAACTGATCTGGGTGGCGCTGGGCCTGGGCGCCATGCTCATCACGATGCGGATTGATTATCTGCATTACTGGAAGCCGCAGGTTGTTTACGGCCTGCTGAGCCTCAGCCTGCTGCTGCTGGCGGCGGTGTTTTTCTTTCCGGCCCGCAATGGCGCGCATCGCTGGCTCACTTTTGGTTCGTGGTCGGCGCAGCCATCAGAGCTGGCCAAGATTGCCCTGATTATTTTTCTGGCGCGCTTTCTGGCCGTGCGCGAACAGGCCGGTGAACTGGGCGATTTTATGACGACGGTCATTCCGGCCAGCGTGGTCGCAGGGATTCTGGCGCTGCTGATTATCAGAGAACCGGACCTCGGCACGACGCTGATGCTCGGCATCATCTTCATCGCCATGATGTTTGCAAGCGGCGTCAGAATCTGGCCGCTGTTTGCCTTCGCGGCGCCGGTCGCGCTGATTGCGGGGTTCTTCTTTATTTACCTGGTGCCGTGGCGCTGGGAGCGCATCAAAATCTTTCTCGATCCTGAAAGCGATCCGCAGGACAAGGGCTTTCAGGTCGTGCAGTCGCTGATTGCCGTTGGCTCAGGCGGCCTCTCGGGGCTGGGCCTGGGCGAGGGAAAACAGAAGCTGAGTTTTCTGCCGGAGCCGCACGCCGATTTTATTTTTGCCGTGATTGGCGAAGAACTGGGCTTTGTCGGCGCGGTCACGGTCGTGCTGGTTTTCGGGATTCTGTTGTGGCGCGGGCTGAGGGTGAGTCGTCGCGCGCCGGACCGATTCGCGCAACTGCTGGCGCTGGGGCTGACGGTGATGCTGATCGCGCAGGCGTTTTTCAATATCAGCGTGGTGCTGAGCCTCGTGCCGAACAAAGGCATTCCGCTGCCGTTTGTCAGCGCGGGCGGTTCGTCGCTGCTCTTTGCCATGGCGGCGATTGGCGTGCTGCTGAATATTTCTGAAAAGGCGAAGAAGGTCTGAACTGGCGGTGTCGTGAGAATCAAGTGATGAGCCGGGATGAACCGAAGCTGCGACAAACGAATGCACGAGTCTCAGTCATTATCGCTGGTGGCGGTACTGGCGGGCACATTTATCCCGGTGTTGCCATTGCCCAGGAATTCAAACGCCGCAACGCCGAAAGCGAAATCGTCTTTGTGGGCACAGCTCGCGGACTGGAAACGAAAATTGTCCCCCGCGAAGGATTCAGACTTGAACTGATCGAGGTCGCCGCGCTCAAGGGCGTCAGCGTGGCCCGGCGCATCAGGTCGCTGCTGCTGCTGCCGAAAAGTTTTTTTGCCGTTCGTTCTTTGATCAAACGCTACAGGCCGCAGGTCGTGATCGGCGTGGGCGGTTATGCTTCGGGGCCGATGGTGCTGACGGCGGCGCTGCTGCGCGTTCCGACCATCGTGGCGGAACAGAATGCGCTGCCGGGTTTGACCAATCGCCTGCTGGCGCGCTTTGTCAAAGCGGCGGCGGTGTCGTTTGCCGAAGCCCGCGCCTGTTTTGGCGACAAGGCCGAAATCACGGGCAATCCCGTGCGCGCTGAATTTTTCAATGTGCCTGAAAAACCGCCGACGGCTCAGATGCACATTCTGTTCACCGGGGGCAGTCAGGGCGCGCGCGCCATCAACGAAGCCATGATGGCGGCGCTCCCGCTGTTGCAGGGGGCAAGCGGGCAACTGACGATCACGCATCAGACCGGCGAAAGCGATCTGGAGCGGGTGCGCGCCGCTTACGCGCAGGCCGGGGTTGCGGCGGAAGTGAAGCCGTTCATTGAACGCATCGTTGACGAATTTGCCCGCGCTGATCTGGTCGTGTGCCGGGCCGGAGCGACGACGGTTGCGGAACTGGCGGCGGCAGGCAAACCGGCCCTGATGATTCCGTTTCCGTTTGCGGCTGACGATCATCAGCGCAAAAACGCCGAAGCCGTCGAACGCGCCGGAGCCGGACGAATGATTTTGCAGGCGGACCTGAGCGGCGAACGGCTGGCAGACGAAATTCTGCAACTCGTCGGCGATCCGCAAAAGTTGAAACAGATGTCTGAACGGAGCCGCACCCTCGCGCATCGTGACGCCGCGGCCAGGGTGGTTGATCTGGCGATGAGAGTTTCACATTTGTGATTTGAACTTTGAGCTTGAGACGGAACGAGGATGTTCAAGAAATTCCAGCATATTCATTTTGTCGGCGTGGGCGGCATCGGCATGAGCGGCATTGCCGAAGTGCTGCTCAACCTCGGCTACAAGGTGTCAGGCTCCGACGTGAAGCGTTCGGCGATCACGGATCGGCTGGAAAGCCTGGGCGGGAAGATTTACGAAGGCCACGAGGCGGCCAACATCGAAGGCGCGCAGGTGGTGGTGATTTCAACGGCAGTGCGGCCCGACAACGTTGAAGTCATGGAAGCCGCGCGGCGACAGATTCCGGTGATTCCGCGCGCTGAGATGCTGGCTGAACTGATGCGGCTGAAATACGGCATTGCCGTCGCCGGTTCGCACGGCAAGACAACGACGACTTCGATGATTGCGATGGTGATGGAGCGCGGCGGTTTTGATCCGACGGTCGTGGTCGGCGGCAGGCTCAACATGCTCGGCAGCAATGCGAAGCTTGGCAGCGGCGATTTTATGGTGGTCGAAGCCGATGAAAGCGACAAGAGCTTTCTGAAGCTGTCGCCAACCATCGCCATCGTCACCAACATTGATCGTGAGCATCTGGATTTTTACAAAGACCTCGATGAAATCCGCGAGCATTTCGTGCAGTTCGTCAACAAGGTGCCGTTTTACGGCGCGGTCATCATCTGCCTGGACGATCAGAACGTGCAGGCGATCATTCCGCACATTGCGCGGCGCATCGTGACTTATGGCCTGAGCGCGCAGGCCGACATTTCAGCCGGCCAGGTTGAGGTGTCGCGTGATTCGTTCGGTTCGACTTTCACCGTGCGGCGGCGCGGCGAAGAGCTGGGGCGCATCCGGCTCAACGTGCCCGGCGCGCATAACATCTGCAACGCGCTTGCGGCGGTCGGAGTCGGGCTGGATCTGGAGATGAATTTTGCAGCGATTGCCGAAGCACTGGAATCGTTCAGAGGCGCTGAACGCCGCTTTCAGATCAAGGGCCAGGTGATGAAAAACGGCGGCAGCGAACGCGACGGCGTGCTGGTCGTTGAT
>CAYWDW010000514.1:765-4752 GCA_964457105.1 uncultured Heliobacteriaceae bacterium | reverse complement strand
CGGCCAGCCTGCCGAACCTGCGGCTCACTTTTTCAGCCGCGCGAATTCGTTTCTGGCTTCGTTCAGGACAGGCAGGTCGGCATCGGCATCTTTCCAGAGCGCGAGGAATTCCTGATAGGCCCGCTGACTGGTGGCGGTGTCGCCATCAAGCGCCGCCGCGCGCGCCAGGCCGAGATGCGCCAGCGGCCAGAGCGGCGAGGTCGGATGCCAGCCGCGATGTTCGATGATCCGGCGAAACTCGGCGGCAGCCGCCGCGCCCGACTGCTCGCGCAGATATGCCTGGCCGCGCAGATACGTGGGCCAGTAAAGCGCCGATTCTTCGTAAGCCGCCGTCGCCTGCAACGCCTGCACAGCCTGCTCGGCCTGGCCGCGTCCAGGTTCGATGGCGGCGCGAATCATCGGCAGCCAGACAGCCTGGGCCAGCGTTGAATGCGGATTCTTTCGTGAAATTTCGTCAGCCAGTTGCCGCGCCCGCCCGGCTTCGCCACAAAGCGCGAGGGCCAGCGCGCGGCTCGCCGACACCGGCACATACGATTGCAGCGTGATGCGCCCTGACGCGCCCGGCCTGGCAGCAGCCTTTCTGACCGGCCCGCACTGACCACTGACCGCCGACCACAACAAGGCCTCTTCGGCAAACCACGCCGCCCGTTCGGCGTGTCGCGGCGCGGCCAGTTCAGCAGCCCGGCGGTAAAGATCGTTCGCCTGCTTCAGCCGCCCGGCAAACGAAGCGGCTTCGGCCTGCCAGTGAAATGCCCAGTACTGATCGGGCCTGCTGTTTGCCCAGTCAAGCTGCTGCTGCATCGCGGCTGCATCGTTGTTGATCAGCGCGAGATGAAACAGATTGCGGTGCGAAGTGGCGGGGCCAGGCTGCCGCGCCAGGCCCTGCCCGATGACCGACTGCGCTTCGTCAAAGCGGTTCAGTTGAATAAGCACGGTGCCGAGGCTGATGTACGGCACATAGGCGCGCGGATTGATCTGCCGGGCTTCATTGGCGGCGGTCAGCGATTTCTCAAGCTGCCCGGTCAGGCGATAGAGCGAAGCCAGCCGCCCGCGCGGACCGTAATCGCGCGGATAGGTCTGCTTCCACATTTCGACGACTTCAATCGCCTTGAGCAGATCGCCGCTCGCCAGCGCGTAATAGTTGCTGGAAATGTCAAAGCGTTCGCGTTCGGTCACGCGGCTGCGCAGGGCATAAGCCCTGGTCGCATGCTCAGCCGCCAGTTCGAGCTGTCCGAGGTTGCTGTAAGCCAGCGACAGCGACACGTCGGCTTTGGCAAAATTCGGATCAAGTTCTTTGGCGAGGCGGTAAAACGGAATCGCGCCGTCCTTGCCGCTGCGCGTCAGTTCCATCCCGCGCGACCAGGCCTTGAAGGCGTCAAGCGAGGAGGTCGTCGCCTGTTCGAGCGGCGCATCGAACTGCTGAATGGAGCTGAGTGATTCGCCCAGTTTTTCGCGCAACTCCCTGGCGGCCTGGCCGAGCGCCCGCAACACCTGATCGCGGCCTTCGGCTTCAGCCAGCGCCCCGGCAATGGTCGCCCCGTCCTGACTGTTGACGGCTTCGAGCGTGATCGAATAGCGCTGATCAAAGCGCGCAATCGAACCGACCAGCAACGCCTTGACGCCCTGCCGCTGACAAATCTCGCGCGCGAGTTCCCGGGTCACCCGCTCATCGGGCGCGCGGCCCATATAACGCAGCGCTTCACGGATGCGTTCCTCCGGCAGAAAACTGAGAAACGGCGTCTGCTCAAGCTGCACGCCGAGCGCCTGCCGCAGCGTATTGTCAAAAACTTCTTCGCCCGTCAGGTTGACGAAATCAGCGAGCAGCACCATGTCCTTTTCAGTCAGCGCCGGCGCGCGCCAGCGCAGCGCAAACCAGATGCCTGAAGCAACAAGCAGCGCGATCAGCGCCAGCACGCCGCTGCGCCGCCAGCGTCTGAGCCGTCCCGTCGGACGCGCCGGACCGACCAGCGATTGCGTCGCGGCGTCAACGCCGACAAGCTGCGGCTCGCTGCCGACGGTTTCACATTCCGGTTCACACTGCGCCACGCCCGGATTCGATTCAGCGATGATCGCGTTCAGATCGGTCAGCAGTTCGTCAATCGTCTGATAGCGCTCTTCACGATTGCGTCTGAGCGCGCGACTGACCAGGCGCTGCAACGCGGCGGGAGTTTCCGAGGCGAACTGCGCGAGCGGCGCCGGGTCGTGATCGAGAATGGCAACGATGGTGTGATTGATGGTTTCGCCGGTGAACGGCCTGCGTCCGGCAATCATTTCATAGAGCACAATGCCGAGGCTGAAAATATCGCTGCGGGCGTCCACCTCCTGACCGCGCGCCTGTTCCGGCGACATATAAGCCACCGTCCCCATGACCGTTCCCGGTTCAGTCCTGAACACGGAAGCAGTCGGCATATTCGTGGCAAAGGTGGTCAGCAGGCTGGTCTCGCCGGGTTCAACCACTCTGGCGAGGCCGAAGTCGAGGACTTTCACCAGCCCGTCGGGGCGCACCATGATGTTTTCGGGTTTGATGTCACGATGCACGATGCCTGCGGCGTGAGCGGCCTGGAGCGCCCGCGCCGTCTGCACGGCAATATCGAGCGTGGCAGTCAGCGTCAGCCCGCCCGCCGCCAGCAACTGACGCAGCGTCGGGCCTTCGATGAATTCAGTGGCGATGTAATGCCAGCCGTCGCTTTCGCCGATTTCGTGAATCGTGATGATGTTCGGATGATTGAGCGCCGAGACGGCCTTCGCTTCGCGGACGAAGCGGCGCACGCGGGCTTCATCGCGCGTGAAATCAGCCGGCAGCAGCTTGAGCGCCACGCGCCGATCAAGGCCTTCATCGCGGGCCAGATAAATCTCGCCCATGCCGCCCGCGCCCAGCCGCGACACAATCCGGTAATGTCCGAGCGTGCGGCCTTCCAGCGAAGGCTGCAGCGCCGGGGCGGATTCAGCCGCCAGCATCAGCGCGGCATCCTTCAGCACCGGTTCAGCGATGAAGTCACCGGCTTCAGTGGCAGCCTGCAACAGCGATTCGACTTCACGACGCAGCGCGTCGTCATCCGCACAGACACGGCGCAGAAAGGCTGCGCGCTGGTCTGTCGGCAGTTCCAGCGCCTGGTGATACAAGCGGCCAACCTCTTCCCAGCGTTCAGGCGTCATTGGTTCCTTCCCGATTCAGTTCGCGGTAAAGCCAGGCGCGCGCCAGCGACCAGTCGCGGCGCACCGTGCGCGGCGAAATTTTCAGCACTTCGGCGGTCTCGTCCTCGCTCAGCCCGCCGAAATAACGCAACTCGACAATCTGACTCTGCCGCGGATTGAGCGCGTGCAGCGCCGTGAGCGCATCATCGAGCGCCAGCAGTTCCGCGCCGCGTGCGATTGAAACTTCGGGCGCGTCATCAAGCGCGAGGTGCGGCGCGCCGCCGCCGCGTTTGAGCCGCGCGTGATCGCGGGCGACATCAACCAGAATGCGCCGCATCAGTTGTGCTGATACGGCAAAGAAGTGTGCGCGGTTCTGCCACTTGACGCGGCTCGAATCAACCAGCCGCAGATAAGCCTCGTTGACCAGCGCGGTCGTTTGCAGCGTGTGGTCAGGGCGCTGACGGCTCATGTAAAGCCGCGCCAGGCGGCGCAGCTCTTCATAAACCAGCGGCATCAGTTGTTCCAGCGCCGACTGATCGCCCTGCCCCCAGGCCAGCAGCAGTTGCGTGATTTCCTGCGACGGAGCTTGTGGCATGTCGCTCTCCGGTTGAGATTGATGGTGAACGGCGAAATCTTACACCCAAACGCGACAGAGAAAAATTCTCTCCGGCGTGGCCGCTTTTTTCCTTCCCTGCCGTCTTACCTGGTGCAAGCGACAAATTCCGCTGGATCGGAACGCGCAACATTGGGACTCTGGTGCAGTACCGCGCGCCGGGGGCATCCGGGGCGGTCAACCTGCACCCCCGGCGCCACCGCCCCCGGCCTTTCCCAGAAACGCTACAGCGTCAAGGC
>CAYWDW010000514.1:0-755 GCA_964457105.1 uncultured Heliobacteriaceae bacterium | reverse complement strand
GGGGTTCACAACGGGTTCAGTACCAAAACCCCCGGCGGCCACCCGCGGGCGGTACTGCACCAGTCTTGCGTGATCTGATTTAGCGCAGCCACTGGAAGGAGAAAGGTAAATGTTTGCAGAAACTGAAACCATAACCAACCGCGCGCCGACTTATTCCTGGGCGGAAACGCTGGCCGCCGCGCAGAAAGTCAACTGGCGCATCGAAGACATCATCGGCGGCAACCGGCGGCTTGATTTCACCAGACCGTTCATGCCCGAATCGCTGGCGCAGGTCGAAAAGCTCGGTTTTCCTGCCGTCAGCGAGCAACGCACGCTCAATCAGATCAGAGGCTATGCCTACCTGTCCATCTTCGGGCTGGTCGAGGAATTCATCCTGCCGTTCGTCCTCGACCACACGCGGCCACAATTACAGGGCGATGATGACCGCGTGCGCGCACTGCTGCAGTTTGCCAGCGAAGAGGCGAAACATATTCAGCTCTTCAAACGCTTCCGCGCGGAATTCGAGCGCGGCTTTGGCACAACCTGCCAGGTGATCGGCCCGCCTGAAGCGGTCGCCGCGCAGGTACTGTCACATCACCCGCTCGCCGTTGCGCTCACGGTTCTGCACATCGAATGGATGACGCAGCGGCATTACACCGACAGCGTGCAGGATCAGACGCAGCTCGATCCGCAATTCAAAAGCCTGCTCAAACATCACTGGATGGAAGAAGCGCAACACGCCAGGCTCGACACGCTGATGGTTGAATCAATCGCCA
>CAYWDW010000513.1:0-4764 GCA_964457105.1 uncultured Heliobacteriaceae bacterium | reverse complement strand
ACGTTGTCAATGGTGAATGACAGCACGCTCGCTTTCTCGCGGGCGGTGCCGACGATTCTGACGCCGGGAATGCTGCCGATCAGTTCGGTCGCGTACTCAAGCAGTTCGTGTTCGTAAGCGGCGATGCGTTCAAGGCCGATGCCTTCCAGATAATCAAGCGCCACACCGAGGCCGATGGCTCCGGCAATGTTCGGCGTCCCGGCTTCAAATTTGTACGGCAGCACGTTGTAAGTCGTCTTTTCAAAGGTGACGGTCGCAATCATATCGCCGCCGCCCTGATATGGCGGCATCGCTTCGAGCAGGTGCTGCTTGCCGTAAAGCACACCGATGCCCGTTGGCCCGCAAACCTTGTGGCCGGAGAAGACGTAAAAATCGCAATTGAGTTCGCGCACGTCAACTTTCAGATGCGGCGCCGACTGCGCGCCGTCAATCAGCACGACGGCGTCAACGCTGTGCGCGAGTTCGATGATGCGCCTGACCGGATTGATCGTGCCCAGGGCGTTGGAAACATAAGTGACCGCGACAAGCTTTGTGCGCGGGGTGAGCATCTGCTCGTATTCATCCATCAGCAGTTCGCCGTCATCATTGATCGGAATGACCCGCAGGCGCGCGCCGGTCTGTTCGCACAGCATCTGCCAGGGCACGATGTTGGCGTGATGCTCCATGGCGGAGATGATGATTTCATCGCCCGCTGTGATGAACCTGCGGCCATAGCTTGCGGCCACCAGGTTGATGCCGGCGGTCGTGCCGCTGGTGTAAATGATCTCTTTCGGGTCGGCGGCGTTGAGAAACTTTCTGATCGTATTGCGCGCGTCTTCATAGGCCTGCGTCGCATACTGGCTCAGGTAATGCACGCCGCGATGCACGTTTGAATTGTCAGCCGCGTAATAATTTGCAATGGCGTCAATCACGACCTGCGGTTTCTGGCTGGTGGCGGCATTGTCGAGATAAACGAGCGGGCGGCCCTGAACCTCGCGTTTCAGAATCGGAAAGTCGGCGCGCAGGCGAGCCACATCGAATGCTGATGCTGGCTGGTTCGGCCCGCTGGTCGTGGTGATCTGTTCATTGATTTCAGATACAGCCTGCATGGTGATCTCCTTATCCTACTTCCAGATTCTGATGAAGCTTTGCCAGCACGATGTCATCGAGCGCCCGGCGCACTGAAGCGACTTTGATTCGGCTGATTACGTCTTCGGCAAAACCATAAGTCAGCAGCGCCCGCGCCGATTCGGGTTTCAGCCCGCGACTGAGCAGGTAAAAAATCTCTTCGTCTTCAAGCTGCCCGACCGTGGCGCCGTGCGCGCATTTCACATCGTCGGCAAAAATTTCCAGTTCGGGTTTGGTGTCAACGTGCGCTTCGCTCGACAGCAGCAGATTTTTATTCAACTGCCGCGCATCAGTGAGCAGCGCGCCTTCGCGCACAATCACCCTGCCGTTGAAAACGGCGCGCCCGCGATCATCCAGAATGCCTTTGTAAAGCTGCCGGCTCGTGCAATGCGGGCGGGCGTGATCCAGAAACAGATGACTGTCGGCGAGCTGATGGCCGGTGACGACGGACAGCCCGTTCAGTGTTGTTTCAGTGTATTCGTCGGCCAGTGTGACATTCAGATTGTGACGCGAAAGCTGCGCGCCGAGCGCCAGCGCAGATGAAACGTAATGGCTGTCGCGTTCCTGATAAACCTGCGTCGTGCCGATGTGAAAGGCGGTCAGGCTTTCCTGCTGCAAACGGTAATGGTCAATTACTGCGCCCTGCTGCGCGATGATTTCCGTAACGGCGTTGGTGAAATAAACGCTGTCAGCCGTGGTGTCATAACTTTCAATCACCGTGGCCACGGCTCCGCGCCCGGCCACAACGAGCGCGCGCGGGTGCGCAATCACAGGTTCACTGGCTGCTGCGATGAATTGCAGGTGAATCGGCACTTCGACCATTTTGCCAGCCGGAATATAAACGAACGCGCCATCAGTGATTGATGCAGTATTGAGCGCGGTGAAAACTTCCCGGCGATAATCGGCGTAAGCGCCCAGATGTTCGCGGGTGATGTCAGACTGAAGCTCAGCCAGATTCCCGACAACGATTCCTTCAGGCAGGGCTGACAGATCGGAAAATTCGCGCGCAAAAATTCCGTTGATGAACACCAGCCGGGCGCGGCGCGATTCATCGAACGCAAACCTGGCGATGTTTTCTGCCGACACCGCGTGTGCATCGGCCTTTGTCGCGGTGCGGTATTGCGGCCTGAGCGCCGGAGCAATGTTCGTATACTTCCAGGCTTCAACGCGGGTGGTCGGAAAATCGAGCGCGGCAAAACTTTCAGCCGCCTTGTCGCGCAGCAGCGCGAGCCACGCCGGATCGTTGGTCTGATGGGCGGCCAGTTCACTGAGGGCTGCCAGATAGTTGTCTTTCTCTTGCACGGGTTGTGGCATTGGTTCCGATCTTCAAGCGTCAGGCAGGGACCTGCTCAGGCTGCGGCCTGCGCATCCCTGATCCAGTCGTAACCTTTCTTTTCAAGCTCCAGCGCGAGTTCCTTGCCGCCCGATCTGGCGATGCGGCCTTTGTACAGAACGTGAACGAAATGCGGCTCAATGTAATCAAGCAGCCGCTGATAATGCGTCACCAGCACGATGGCATTGTCCCTGTTCGCCAGCTTGTTCACGCCGCCGGCCACCACGCGCAGCGCGTCAATGTCCAGGCCGGAATCAGTTTCATCCAGGACGGCCAGCTTCGGTTCCAGCACCGCCATTTGCAGAATCTCGTTGCGCTTCTTCTCGCCGCCCGAAAAACCTTCGTTGACTGAGCGATTGATGAAGCTGTCGTTCATCTCAACGATCTGCATCTTTTCGCGCAGCAGGTCGTCAAATTCGAGCGGGTCGAGTTCATCGCGCCCGTGATGCTTTGCGATTTCGTTGTAAGCCATCCGCAGAAAGTTCGCGTTGCTCACGCCGGGAATTTCAGTCGGGTACTGAAACGCCAGAAACACGCCTGCGCGCGCGCGTTCATCGGGCGGAAGTTCGAGCAGATTGCGACCTTCATAGATCACTTCACCCGCCGTGACTTCATAAGACGGATGCCCGGCCAGCACCTTGGCCAGCGTGCTTTTGCCGGAACCGTTCGGCCCCATAATCGCGTGAATCTCACCGGCATTGATCGTGAGGTTCAGACCTTTCAGAATCTCTTTGCCATCAATCGTGGCGTGTAAATTACGAATCTCAAGCATTGCTTTTTCTCTTTTTCATCCACGAAGTCACACGAAGTGGATGAATTGTTTTATCCAACCGAGCCTTCCAGTTTCAGGCCGAGCAGCTTCGTCGCTTCAACGGCAAACTCCATCGGCAGTTCGCGGAAGACCTCCCGGCAGAAGCCGTTGATAATCATCGAAACGGCGTCCTCGGTCGAAATGCCGCGCTGGTTGAAATAGAAAATCTGTTCCTCGCTGATCTTTGAAGTCGAGGCTTCGTGTTCGACCCTGGCCGTGTTGTTGCCGACTTCGATGTAGGGAAAGGTGTTGGCCCCGCACCTGGCACCGATCAGCAGTGAATCGCACTGTGAATAGTTCCGCGCGTTTTCAGCCTTCGGCAGAATCTTCACGAGGCCGCGATAACTGTTGTTCGAGCGTCCGGCAGAAATGCCTTTCGAGATGATCCGGCTTCTGGTGTTTTTGCCGATGTGAATCATCTTGGTGCCGGTGTCGGCCTGCTGATAATTATTGGTCAGCGCGACCGAATAAAATTCACCGATGGAGTTGTCACCGAGCAGAATGCAGCTTGGATACTTCCACGTAATGGCCGAGCCGGTTTCGACCTGCGTCCACGAAATCTTTGAATTGCGGCCCGCGCATTTGCCGCGTTTGGTGACGAAGTTATAAATGCCGCCTCGTCCTTCCTTGTCGCCCGCGTACCAGTTCTGCACGGTCGAATACTTGATCTCAGCGTCATCGAGCGCGACGAGTTCGACCACTGCGGCATGCAACTGATTCCGGTCGAATTTGGGGGCCGTACAGCCTTCGTTATATGAAACCGAAGCTCCTGCTTCAGCGATAATCAGCGTGCGCTCGAACTGTCCCGATTCAGAGTTGTTGATGCGGAAGTAGGATGACAGCTCCATCGGACACTGCACGCCTTTCGGGATGTAACAGAACGAGCCGTCAGAAAAGACTGCCGAGTTGAGCGCCGCAAAATAGTTATCGGTGTAAGGCACGACTGAACCGATGTACTGGCGCACGAGTTCGGGATAATGCTGCAACGCTTCAGAGAATGAACAGAAGATGACGCCCACTTTGGCCAGCTTCTCCCTGAAGGTTGTGGCGACTGACACGCTGTCGAAGATTGCATCAACGGCGACGTTGGCGAGCATTTTCTGTTCGTGCAGCGGAATGCCAAGCTTCTCGAAGGTGTCGAGCAGTTCGGGGTCAACTTCATCCAGACTCTGTTTCTTCTGCTTCGGCTTTGGCGCGGAGTAATAGATGATGTCCTGGTAATCAATCTTCGGATAATGCACGTTGGCCCACTCAGGTTCAGTCATCGTCAGCCAGTGACGATAGGCCTTCAGCCGCCATTCGAGCATCCATTCCGGCTCGTTCTTTTTGGCTGAAATCGTGCGGACGATCTCTTCGTTCAGACCACGCGGCACGGTTTCGGCTTCGATGGCGGTGACGAATCCGTACTTGTATTCCTGATTGGCAATGGCTTCAATCGTACTCATGGTTGTCTTCCTTCAACGCTCCACTGGTGATGCCCGCGCCTGATACCAGACAAAAGAGTCAGGTTTTA
>CAYWDW010000512.1:0-4764 GCA_964457105.1 uncultured Heliobacteriaceae bacterium | reverse complement strand
TGGCCGGTGGCGCGACCGACAGCAGCGGCATGCTGAGAACAAAGATCGAACGCGAACCGCCCAAGGCACAGCCGCCGGACCATCTTCCGCCCGAAGACCGCGACCCTGAAGCGGTCGCAGAACGCAGCGAAATCGGGCAGGACAATTACCTGGTGATGCTCAGCGGTCACGGTCAGTTCGCCATCTCTGACCTTGAGCCGTATTACTTCGGCTGGTACGACGGCGAAGAAGGCGGCGGCGAACTGATGACGAGCTACATTTACACCGACCGCCCGGTTTATCGCCCGGCGCAGAAGGTTTATTTCAAGGGCATTCTGCGTCGCCTGACAGACAATGGTTATACCGCCGTCGCTGCCCGCACCGTCAATGTCACGATTGAAGACCCGAATGACGGCAAGCTGATTGAAAGGGAACTGCCGCTTTCGGCGCGCGGCACGTTCAGCGGCGACGTTGACATCGCGGGCGGCGCGCCGCTGGGCTATTACCGCATTGTCGTCAAAGCCGGAGCTGCCACAGCGCAGGGCGGCTTTGAAGTCCGGGAGTACAAAAAGCCCGAATACAAAGTCACAGTCAAAGCCGCGAAGGAGTTCGTGCCCGTTGGCGACACGGCCACATTCACGGTCGAAGCGAAATACTTTTTCGGCGCGCCCGTC
Organism: uncultured Heliobacteriaceae bacterium; assembly: GCA_964457105.1. Lineage (GTDB taxonomy): Bacteria > Acidobacteriota > Blastocatellia > RBC074 > RBC074 > DASRDU01. The sequence goes on along the minus strand of CAYWDW010000512.1, from coordinate 4,111 downwards.
GCCAATGCCGAAGTGAAGTATTACATCTATCGTTCGCGTTATGCCCACTGGTGGTGGCGCGGCGATGACTGGGACGACGGCATCGGCAGCGCCGCAGGCGAAGACGATGAAGAAGGCGCGTATGGTTACGGCAACGACATGGTCGCGGAGCAGGACGCGAAGCTGGACGCGAATGGCCGCCTGACCGTTGATTTCAAGGTGCCTGAGCCGGACGCCAAAGACCCGCACGATTACACCTACCGGCTGGAAGCGCAGGTGACAGATTCATCGCGCCGCGTGATTGAAGGCCGCGCCAGCTTTGTCGGCACGCGCGGCACCATCGTCGCTTCCGCTGAACCGGAACGTTACGTTTATTACAAGGACGATGTGGCCCGCATCAAAGTCAGAACCGCGACCTATGAAGGACAGCCCGCCTCGGCACAGGTCACGCTGCGCTTTGTCGAACGCACATGGGAGCGCGTCGCCAGTGCCGATGCGTATCGCGGCTATGAATACAAGCTGCGCGAAACCGAACTGGCCACCGCCGACGTGACGACGAACGCGCAGGGCGAAGCCGCTTACGATTACAAAATTCCGATCACGGGCAGCATCAACATCGAAACCATCGTCAATGAGAACGGCAAAAAGATTTTGTCTGACGGCGGATATTTGTGGGTGGCTGATCGCGGCAATGCCTGGAGCGATGTGGCTTACCGTGATGATTATTCGATCAAACTGATTCCCGACAAGAAAGCGTACAAGCCGGGCGAAACGGCGAAGGTGCTGGCGATGCTGCCGTCAGACAAGGCGCATCTGCTGGTGACGACTGAACTGACCGGCGTGATGACGGCGCGTCTCATCGCCGCTGCCGGACGCGCTGTGATGATTGAAGTGCCGATTGAAGCCCGCTACGCGCCGAACTTTTATCTGGCGGTGTCTTATGTCAAAGACGGCGAGCTTTATAACTCGGACAAAATGATTCCGGTGCCTGCGCGTGACAAATTCCTGAACCTTGAAATTATTCCGAACAAGAAGGAATACAAACCGCGTGACGTGGCTTCGTATACGATTCTGGCGCGCAACGCGGACGGTTCGCCGGCCTCGGGCGCAGAGGTCAGCCTCGGCGTGGTTGATGAAGCGGTGTACAGCATCCGGCCTGAAAATGCCGGAGACATTCGCCGCGCTTTTTATGGCGTGCAGTCAAATCACGTGCAGACGAACTTTTCAACGGCCTACAGTTTCACCGGCTATTCAGGCGACAAGCCGGTGCAGATTGCAAAAAACAAGCGCGCTTATCAGCTCGCTGATTTCAAGAACGAAAGCCAGTATGCCGAACCGACGATTCGCAAGGAATTCAAGGACACAGCCTTCTGGCAGCCCGATCTTGTCACCGGAGCCGATGGCAAAGCCACCGTCAGTTTCAATCTGCCCGACAACCTGACGACGTGGCGCGCGACCGCCCGCGCCGTGACTGCCGACACCAAAGTCGGGGCGGGCATCAGCAAGGTGCTTGCGCGCAAGGATCTGATTCTGCGCCTTGAAACGCCGCGCTTCCTGACCGAAGGCGACACGGTCACGTTGTCAGGCATCGTGCATAACTACCTTGACGCCGACAAGCAGACAAAGATTTCAATCGAAGTCACGGGCGCGCAACTGCTCGACAATCCGACGCAGACCGTGACCATCAAAAAACAGGGCGAAACGCGCATTGACTGGCGCGTGGCTGCGCCGCAGGTCGGCGAAGCAAAACTGCTGGCCAAAGCTCTGACCGACACTGAATCTGACGCGATTGAACTGCCGCTTCAGATCGTGCCGCAGGGCTTGCGTCAGGTGAAAGGCCACACGCTGACGCTCGCCGATGAAAACACTGAACAGACAATTGACCTGAACCTGCCGGCCAATGCCAACAACATTGCGCGTTCGCTGCGCATTGAAGCCTCGCCGTCAATTGCCGGCGCGATGTTCGGCGCGCTCGATTACCTGACCAGCTATCCTTACGGCTGCACCGAGCAGACGATGTCGAGCTTTCTGCCCAACATCGTCGTCGCCCAGGCGCTGAAGGAAGTCAAAGGCACCACGATTCGCGGCACCAACAATCTGGGTCAGAAAGTGCAGCGCGGCCTGGACCGGCTCTATGATTATCAGCACACCGATTCAGACGGCGGCTGGGGCTGGTGGAAGAACGACAAGAGCGATCCGTTTATGACGGCTTATGTCGTGGATGGTCTCGCGCAGGCTCGCGCTGCCGGTTACGCGATTGACAACTGGCGCATTGAACGCGCCCGCAACGCGCTCCGGCAGATGACCGAATCCAACAAGGACGAGAACGGCAAGGCCATTGACGGCGAAGAGCGCGCTTACATGATTTATGCGCTCTATGCCGCAGGCGAAGAGGACGCGAAGTATCTGACGGAGCTTTTCAATACTCGCAACGGCCTGCAACCTTATGGCCGCGCGCTGCTCGCTCTGGCGCTCAAAAAACGCGGCGACAGCCGGGCCGCGCAGGTGGCCGGTGAAATCGAACGCTCCGTGCGGGCGAATGAGTTTGAAGCCTACTGGGATTCGCAGCAGAAGAAATGGTGGGGCGGCACGATTGACCATACGGTCGAAGCGACGGCGCTGTCGCTCAGGGCGCTCGCGCAGATCAGTCCGAAAAGCCCGCTGCTGCCCAAAATCGCCCGCTGGCTGCTGGCCAACCGGCATTTCGGCGGTTACTGGCTGTCAACGAAACACACTTCATTCGCGCTGCTCGGTCTGATTGATTATCTGAAAGTCAGTCAGGAACTCTCGCCTGATTACACGGTTGAGGTTTACCTGAACGGCGAACCGGTCATCACGAAGCGCATCACTGCCGCTGACGTTTCGGCTAATGTGCAGCCGCTGGTCATCGAACGCAAAGGCGCACAGCTCGCCGGCAGCAATCAGGTGCGCATTGTGAAGCGCGGCAAGGGCACGCTGTGGTTTGCTTCGACGCTCGATTATTACACGCGCATTCAGGGCCGCGAGCGGGTGGCCGCCGCCGGTTCTGACGATCTGCGCCTGACGCGCGAATACCTGCGGTTGCGCGTCAACCAGGACGGCGACAAGCCTTCGTGGAAGCTCGAACCATTGAGTGGCGAGGTGCGTTCCGGTGATCTGATCGTCGTCAAGCTGCACCTGACAGGCCATCGCGCTGAGCGGCTGCTGATTGAAGATCCGATCCCGGCAGGCGCCGAACAGATCGAACGCGACGGCAGCCTCGCCTTTGATTACACAAACAATTCGTGGACGGACTGGTATAGCGCCCGCGAATTCCGCGATCAGCGAACGGCGATCTTTGTTGAGTATTTCGACGGCGACGCGACTTATCAATACGCGCTGCGCGTGCAGATCCCCGGCGATTTCAAAGTCGCCCCGGCCCGCGCCGAACGGATGTATCAGCCGACGGTGCAATCGAACACTGCGAACGCGGAGCTGAAAATTCTGGACAAGAAGTGATGAGCGATGCTGTCAATATTGATGAGCAGAAAGATCGTGCTTCGTATACCTGCCCGGTTTACGTTCACATACTTTTGGGTGTTGTTCATCTGCTGCTCATCCTCAAATTCGTGATGCTGATTCCTGAATCGTCCCGCCATTCTTTGCCGGACAGGATCGCAGACCAGCTTGCGCTGCCGCTTTACGATCCATTCAGGGGAACTTATGAAGAAGATATTCTGGAAGGACACTGGGAAGCGCCTGCGGTTATTTTTGCAATGGTCACTTTCTGGATTCTCCATTACGGAATTGCAAAAGCTGTTCCGGCTGAAATGGATGGTCTGATGCTGAGGCGGGTGATAGATTTCTTTCGTCTGGTCTTCTATGTTTCACTCACGCTGCTGGTAATGCTGATTGTTATTCGGACTGCGCTGATGCTCTGGAATGACATTCGTCGGCCATACCGCACAGACAGGCAATGGATACTCGTTGACCCACCTCCGCAAAAGTTGAAGTAAATGCTGCCTACTGGATTGAAGCACACGAGTATGGGAGCGCGCCGGTACAGTACCGGGGGGGGGGGGGGGGGGGGGGCCCCACACCCCCCCCCAAAAAAAAAAAACCCCCCCCCCCCCCCCCCCGGCGAGCGAAAACAAGAAGGGGGGGAGGTGGGACA
>CAYWDW010000511.1:0-4771 GCA_964457105.1 uncultured Heliobacteriaceae bacterium | reverse complement strand
CCGGCTTTGATGGCTTCGATGGCGGCGCGGGCGGCATCGTAACGCGCCGCCACGCCGGCCATATTCATCGCGTCTGAAACGATCAGCCCGCCGAATTGCAGGTCGCCGCGCAAAATGCCGGTCAGCACCGTTGCCGAGAGCGTCGCGGGTTTGGTCACACGCGGCGCGCTCGCTTCGGTCTGTGAAGTGAATTCGGCATTCGCCTGTTCGCCTGCGCTGAGCGTGCGCACCGGAGCCGCCGCTGCGGTTTCAATCTGCGGCAGCGAAATATGCGCCGACATAATCGAACCGGCGCGGGCCTTGATCGCGGCGCGAAACGGCACGAGTTCGAGCCGGTCGAGGCGTGCGCGGCTGACATCAACCACCGGCAGCCCGATGTGCGAATCGGTCGCCGTGTCGCCGTGTCCGGGAAAATGCTTGACGCAGGCCATCGCTCCGGCGGCCTGTGCGCCTTCGACAAAGGCGCTGACAAAGCGCGCGACCGTTTGCGGGTCTTCGCCGTAAGAGCGCACGTTGATGACCGGATTGGCCGGGTTATTGTTGACATCAGCGACCGGCGCATACAGCCAGTTGATGCCGATGGCGCGGGCCTCGCGGGCGGTGATTTCGCCCTGCAGGCGCGCATACGTCGCGTCGCCCGTCGCGCCGACAGCCATATTCGGCGGCCACCAGGGCGTCTCGTTGAGCCGCATGCCGAGGCCCATTTCAAGATCGGCGGAGATGAGCAGCGGCAGCTTTGACAAGGCCTGAAAGCGATTCGTCAGCATCGCCGTCGCCCAGACATCGCTGCGAAAAAGAATAATGCCGCCGACTTTGTTATCCCGGATGTGATGCTCAAGCTGCCGGTAAACGGCGCTGTCGCGGTTCATAAAAATCGCGTTGGCATCGGCCATAAACATCTGCCCGATCTTTTCATCGAGCGTCAGATGCCTGAGCGTTTCGCGTACCCAGCGGCTTTCCTTCTTTGTCAGCTCGCGGTCGAAACGCGGAGCCTGGGCAAAGGCGCCTGAAGGCAGCAGCAGAATCAGTATCAGCAGCGTGATGAGGCTGCGCTCCGCAAGGCTGGGGCGCGCCCCCTGGAACAGTACAGGGAGCGGTAGCGACCTGGTTTCTCCTGAACGAGCGGATCTGGCCAGCGCCAGGTCGCTACCGCTCCCTGTACTGTTCCGGTGTTTTGTGTTGCTTCGCTTCATTCCAGTCCGGCCTCCGCCGACTTTGTCATTTCGCGTTCACCCGTCACCACGCTCGCCGCCACGCCCACCGCGAAGGTCACAACTGAACCGATCAGCACATACCATTGCCACGACACGCCGGTTTGCAGCTTGACCCACAGCATCACGCCGGCCCCGGCAATGATGCCGGCAATGGCCGCATTCTGCTGCACACGTCTGGTAAACGTGCCCAGAAAGAACAGCCCCAGAATCACGCCGTTCGTGAATGACGCGATGCCCAGCACTTCATTAACCACATTGTCAGACAGCCGGATGGCCAGCAGCGCCGCCGTAATCTGCACCACGCCCCAGATAATCGTCAGCAGCCGCGACATGTTCAGGTAATGCGCATCGCCTTTCGCGTGCCGGGTCAGCGGCATATAAAAATCGGCAATCGCCGTCGCCGAAGATGAATTGAGCGATGACGACAGCGTGGACATCGCGGCAGCAAAGATCGCGGCAATCACCAGCCCGACCACGCCCGAAGGCAGATGCGTGACGATGAAGTGCGGGAAGATGCGGTCAGCCCTGATGCGCCCGTCCACCGTGAACGCCGCGATTTCACTGACCGCGTGGCCGGTGTAAAAAACATACAGCATCACGCCGATCAGCAGAAACAGCAGAAACTGCACGAAGATCACCGCGCCACTGGTGAGCAGCGCCACGCGCGCCTGCCGCGTTGAATCGCTGCACAGGTAACGCTGCACCATCAACTGATCGGTGCCGTGTGTCGCCGTCGTCAGAAACGCGCCGCCAATCAGTCCCGACCAGAACGTGTAATCCTTCGTCAATCCGGTCGTGAAATCGAACCACTGAAACTTGCCTGCCGCCGTGCCCGTCTGCACCACTTCGTGCCAGCCGCCCGGAATCATGTTGAGCAGCATCCACGCGGCAATCACGGCGCCAATCAGGTAAATCACCAGTTGAATCACGTCCGTCCAGATGACGGCTTCCATCCCGCCGAGGAAGGTGTAAATGATCGTCGCCACGCCCATCACCAGCACCGAAATCACCAGAATCGTCCATTTCGGATCAAGCGACGGGAACCATGCCCTGACCGCGTCCTCCATCCCCGGCATAGCCAGCAGCAGCGCCGCCAGCACCAGCCCCGTCGCAAACAACCTGAACCCGTCGGCCAGTGACCGCGTCGCCAGAAAGAGCGCCGACGCCAGCCTGCGCACGCCGCCGCCGAAACGCTGACCAAGCAACTGATAAACCGTCAGCAACTGCCCGCGAAAATATGACGGCACAAAAAGCAGCGTCACCACGATGCGCCCGATCATGTAGCCGATGACCAGTTGCATAAACGTGAAGTTGCGGCTGTAGGCAAATCCCGGCACGCTGATGAACGTCACCGTGCTGGTTTCGGTCGCCACGATGGAACCCATAATCGCCCACCAGGGCACCTTGCCGCCGCCGACAAAATAGTCCTTAACGCTCTTTTGAGATTTTGAGAAATAAGCGCCGAACAGCACCGTGCCCAGCAGGTAAGCAATGAGAATAATCAGGTCGAGGCTTCGCATAGCCTCTTTTTACAGGGAAGGCTGAAAAAGTGAAAGCGGACCACAAAAATTCAGGCAGAAACACCTGAGCCTGCCAGACACCTCGTGGTGGTGCCTGACAGGCTCAGTGGTGATGTTGGCCTGCATCGTCAGATGCAGTGAAGACGCATAAGCGCCCAGGTTGTAGCTCGAATTGTGCGTCAGTTTCTATGCCGCACCTCCTTTGTCAAAGCCGGTCACGTGCCGGAACCGTTTGCGGTCTTCCACGGTCACCGCTTACCGCAGAATTTTCAATCAACCTGCTATCAGGTTCGGTTTCACCATACTCCCCTGCCCCGGACAGGTCAAGCCAGCCTGGCAGCTCGCCGATGCTTCCTGCGCGCTACGGTTTGAAGCGCTTTTCAAGTCCCTGCCAGCACTGCCAGTAATCTTTTTGCAGGGCGTCGGTTTCCATTGCAAATTTCGTCGGTCGCAGCACCAGGCGCGTCTCAAACATAAAGGCCAGCGTGTTCTCATACCGCTGCGGTTGCAGTTCGGCATTGCTCGCGTTTTCAAATGCCGCGACATCCGGCCCGTGACCTGACATGCAGTTGTGCAGGCTCGCGCCGCCCGGCACAAAGCCTGTTTCCTTCGCGTCGTACTGCCCGACGATCAGCCCCATGAATTCATTCATGAAGTTGCGATGAAACCAGGGCGGACGAAACGTATGCTCGGCCACCATCCAGCGCGGCGGGAAGATCACGAAATCAGCATTTGCCATCCCCGCCATCTCTGAAGGCGAGGTCAGCACTGTGAAGATCGAAGGATCAGGATGATCGAAGCTGACTGTGTTGATCGTATTGAAATTCGCCAGGTCGTATTTGTAAGGCGCATAGTTGCCGTGCCACGCGACGACATCGAGCGGCGAATGATCAATCTCGCCTTCCCACAAATTCCCCTGAAATTTTGCGACCACGCGAAAGTCGCCTTCGCGGTCTTCATAAGCTGCGACCGGCGTCAGAAAGTCGCGCGGGTTCGCCAGCCCGTTCGCGCCAATCGGCCCCAGCTCAGGCAGCCGCAGCAGCGCGCCATAATTTTCGCAGACATAACCGCGCGCCGTTCCGTCAGGCAGTTCAACTCCGAATTTAACTCCGCGCGGAATCACCGCGATTTCGCCCGGCGCAATTTCGAGAGCGCCAAGTTCAGTGTGCAGCGCGAGCCTGCCCTGCTGCGGCACAATCAGCAGTTCACCATCAGCGTTATAAAAAAACCGCTCGCGCATCGCCGCATTCGCTGCATAAATGTGAACGCCAATGCCTGACAGATTTGCCGCGTCTCCGCATCCGGCCATCGTCACCAGTCCGTCAACGAAATCGGTCTGTTCATCCGGCAGCGGCAGCGGATTCCAGCGCAACTGATTCGGCGTCGCAGCGAGTTCATCAAACGGCCCGCTGCGCACAAGTTTGTTTTGAATCTGCCGGAAAGGTTTGTGCGCGACGGACGGGCGAATGCGATAAGTCCACGTTCGCCGGTTCGCCACGCGCGGAACAGTAAAGGCAGTCCCGCTCAACTGCTCGGCATACAAACCATAAGGAGCCTGCTGCGGCGAGTTCTGCCCTTTCGGCAACGCGCCCGGCAACGCTTCAGTGGCGAATTCATTGCCGAAGCCTGACTGATAACTTAATCGCGTATGTGGTTGTGGTGATGACATGGTTCGACCTCACATAAACGTCGCAATTTCGTCGAGCGGCTTTTTGCCGATGTCCGGCACCATCGCGTTCTCTGCCGGATAGCCGACGACGAGCAGCAGAAATGGTTTTTCGTGCGCAGGCCTGCCGAGGATTTCATTGAGAAACCCCATCGGGCTTGGCGTGTGTGTCAGCGACACCAGCCCCGCGTGATGCAAGGCCGTAACCAGCATCCCGGTCGCAATGCCAACCGATTCCTGCACGTAATAATTTTTGACCTTGCGGCCATCGGGCAGCAGGCCGTAACTCTGCGCAAAGATCGCAATCAGGTAAGGCGCGCTTTCGAGATACGGCTTGTGTTCATCGGTGCCGAGCGGCGCGAGCGCGTCAA
>CAYWDW010000510.1:0-4804 GCA_964457105.1 uncultured Heliobacteriaceae bacterium | reverse complement strand
CGGCGCCGACCATTGGCGCACACTATCCGCAACAGACCTTAACGCTGCCGTTCAATCCGACGGAAAGCGGAGTGCTTGAGGTGAAGACCGCCGGGTTGCAGATCATCGAAAGTGCGCCGGGCGTGAAGTCATACATTCATTACCAGGACTACAGGCTGAGCGTGCCGCCGAAAGCGCCGTTCTCGCTTCAGTTCGCCACGGCTGTGCCGGGCGGCGAAGTGCTGCTGTTCGAATTGAAAAATCCTGACCAGAAAAATTTTGACCAGCGCAATCCTGAGACGCCGCTGATTCAGCTCAGGCGAGGCAGCGGCAATGAATTTCTGCTCAGCCCGGTCAATGGCGTTCTGCCGACGAGCGGCAGTTTCCTGGTGCGGGTGCAATACAGCACGAGCAAGGCGAAGCCGGAACCGATAGCTTATGCGCTGCGGGCGCGCAAGCTGCACCCCGGCATTGATGATCTGACCGAAGGCACGATTCACTGGCAGACCTCGCAGCCGAGTCAGAACCCGAAGGTCGCGGGCGCGCTGACCTATGCGGATGATTACCTGGTGACGCTCAGCAAAGCTGATCGTGTGACGCTGCAATTTATGCCGGAGGATGCAAAAACGGCGGGCTATTTTTCAGTGCGACTTTACGATCCGCAGGGCAATCAGGAACTGCCGCTGATTAAGGAGCCGCAGGGGTCAGATTATCAGCTCACGCGTGCCGGTGTGGTGCCGCGCACCGGGCCTTACAAACTGAGCGTGCAGTTCAATTCGGCAGATGACCGGCAGCCGCAGGTCCGCTACAAATTCGTCTTCCGGCGCAAGGGCCTCAGCCGCGATGGTTATCGCGAGCGGATGTCGCAGATCGTCAATAGCTGGCTCGATAATCCCGACAATCGCAACGTCGTCAGGGCTGTTGAGGAACTGAACAAACTCCGGGCGCAGGAACCGAATGAACCCGCCGCTTATGAATATCTGGGGCGCGTCTATTTCAATGACCTGAGGGATTATGGCCGGGCCGAGGAACTGATGCGACAGGCGCTGGAGCGTGGCGGTCAGGTCAGCTTCAGAGTTCGTTACGACCTGAACCAGATCAAAAAGCCGGGCAGCAAACCAGTCGAAGTCAGCAAATGGAAAACCCCGCGCACGGGCGAACTCGAAATCAAAACCGGCGCGGTCAGACTGATTGAAGCTGACGGGCAGAAACAGGCGCTGCTCGTGCTGCTGCCGCAGATGATTTCCGGCACCGGCGTTGAAGCTTCGGCGCAGATTGCCATTCGCCAGGCGGGCAGCAAAAACGCCTGGTATGTCGTGCCGGAACGCCAGGTCTATCCGGAATCGGAACTGATCAGAAGACTCATTGACCGTTACGGTCGCAACCTGCCATCAACCACGCAGTAACCGGTTGGACGGCGAATTGTCAGTTCGCCGTCCGGTCATGGCCGGACACGCATCTGAAAGCTGTTCTGAATATGCCGGACGCCAGAGTGATTGTCAGAACCAGGAATGAAACTGAACGCGAAATGATCCTGTCGGGCGGCGCGTCTGTCGGGCGTGCCACCGACAACACGATCTGTGTGTCAGAGGCCGGAATCTCGCGTTACCACGCGCTGATTGAGGAACGCACCGATGGCTGGTGGCTGAGTGATCTGGACAGCGCCAACGGCACCTGGGTGAATGGCGAAAAGCTGAAATCTGAACGACGGCTGAGTGACGGTGATGCCATTTCATTCGGCGGCATCAGCGCGCTGGAATTTTTCTGTGACGCCGATCAGGCGGCTGTGGCGGACAGTAACGCCAACAGTTCGCAACCCGTCGGCCAGGAGCCGCACCCGGCGGAACAGAAAAAAGGATCATTCGCCGCGAAGTTTGCCGGAGCTGTTGTCGGCCTGGCGATTGTCGCGCTTTTTGTGGCGATCTTCGCGGGCGGTTATCTGCCGATCAGTGGCTGGGGCACGGCCACTCCAGCTCCGACCCGGACGTTCGAGCCGCCTTCAACTCCACCTTCGCCCACGGTGACAGAGACTGTTCCGACCGATCAGATTGCGGTGAAATCCAGCATTCTGGCGGGCATCGTGGGCGGCAGCAGCGATTACGTGTTTGACCCGGCTTTGATTGAACGCATCCGGCAGTGGCTGCCGCAATATCAGAATCCGCGACTGCCTGAACGCATCTCCTGCCAGGAGATGACCGATGCCTTTTACCGCACGGGCGGTGATGGCAACACGCCGCAGCTTGGGTTCGTGGTCGCGCTGAGTGAAAGCCGCTTTCTCGAAAACCCGGCGGGCACTGCGCCGCTCGTCGGTTACTGGAAGGTGCCGCGCGCGCAGGTGACAGGCGCGCTGCCCGCGGCGCTCAGTCCGAAGCTCGCTGCCGAAATCGGAGCCGGTTATCTGAAAAAGCTGCTGGCTGTTACCGGGCGCAACGATTTTATGTATGCGATTGCCTGTTACGGTTACTCGCTGGACAAGGTCGCGGATGTCCGCTCGCGGCTGGACCAGCTTGATCCGTCCGGGCAGGCACGCCGCGATTTCTGGACGATGTGGCCGCGCGTGGTGCCGCCGGGGATGGATGCCCGCGAAGGCGCTGACCGTGTGGCGCGTTTCTTTGCCGCCGGAATTGCAGGCCAGCAGGCCATCAATGAAGCCACCAGATAATCAGCGCAATGACTATCACACTGCTTGTCAGCACGGCTGGCAAAACCAGTCAGCATCAGCTCAGCGCCGGACGCACGACCATCGGGCGCGGCGAAGAGGCCGCGCTGTGCCTCAGCGATCAGGGCTTGTCGCGCCTGCACGCCAGCATTCATCGTGACGGCGATCACATCTGGCTGCTGGATGAAGGCTCGACCAACGGCAGCTATGTCAACGGCGAACCGGCAGCCGCGAGCGGCACGATTCTGAAGGATGGCGATCAGATCACCCTCGGCAATGAAACCGTCATCAGCGTCAGCTTCAGCCAGCCCACAGCCGCCAGACCAGCCGCCAGACCGCAACCGGCACCGGCGACGGCCTCAGGCCGCAGCGCCTCCGGCGGCACGCGGACGCCGCTGATTGCCCTGTCAATGCTGGCGCTGATGCTGCTGGCGGGCGGTGGCGTGTGGGCCTTCAGCGGCTGGTTCAATTCAAATCACGAGCGCGACAATCAGACCGGCAGCGTTGATCCGAGTCCCGCACCGGATGAAGTGGCCACGCCGACGCCTGATGACACAGCTTCACCACTTCCGCCTGCCGGGTCGCTGACGCCGCCGAGCCTGCCGCCGGTTACACCGTCCCCGCTGCCAGGTCTGAATACACCGCCGAATCCGCCGCCGGCTGCCGGAACTGGAAGTCGTGCTGCCGGGGGCTTCAAACTTTACCGGGAGATGACTCCGCTCGAACGCGAAGCTTATGTTTATGAGCAGGCCCGCCGGATTTCCGCCAGCGTTGGCAATCGCCCCTGCACCTTCGATGAACCGCTGATCAGAAAACGCATCGTCGGCTTCGTGGACAGTTACGCCCAACGGGTGGGCAACGGAGTTGCAAGGGGTTGGGGCGCTGATCTCAATCTCGTCACGGCGCGCGGGATTGCCAACGCCCCGCTGATCATTCGTTCATTTGATGCCGAAGGCACCAGCCCGCTCGTCGGCCTTTACATCGCCATGATCGAAACCGAGTTTCAGAGCATCTGTAATGAAAACCTGGCGGGGGCTGCCGGAATGTTTCAGTTCCTGGCCGCGACGGCGCGCAGTTACGGGCTGACTCCGGCTGATCGCTGCAACATTGAGAAACTGGCTCCGGCAGCGGCGAAATACATGCGGGAACGAATTTCGGAATTTGGCGGCGATGCGACCGGCGTGTGCCTGGCCATTGCCGGTTACAACCGCAGCCCGGATTCGATCCGGCGTGACCTGCATACGGTGCGCGACGGGCCGGACAAGGAACGCAGTTTCTGGACCCTGGTCCTCAACGATCAGAAGCTGGATCACTACTTCCAGGAAAACCTCAAATACGTGCCGAAGTTTTTTGCCGCGGCGATTGTGGGCGAAAACCCCGAAGTCTTCGGCCTCAAAATGAAACCGCTCTCGACCTATACCCAGGCCGCAAAGAAGGACAACTGACACTCCATCAGCCAGCGAGCGGAGACTCGCTGCACTATCCAGCGCGCGCGCAGCGCCTGCCGTTCGGGTTATTTTTCGGAACTTTTGCCGGGCCTGATCGTGCAAGCTGGTGTGTTGAGTTGCCGCCACCGGAGCTGGTCAAATTTCCGGTTGTCTTTCCCGATTCTTTTCAGGCCTCGGCAGGCAGTCTCGCAATCAATGTCCGGACATTTATGAGGTAACGAGGGAGATGAAAAGAACAGTTTTTCTGACGGCAGCAGTGTCCCTGATGCTGGCTGGCGCGCTGACCGGCGGCGCGCTGGCCCGGTCGGGCAATGCGCTGCCGGGCGGCATTGAACGTAGTCAGTCGCAGGCAGGCAATGGCAGTTTTCTGGGCGTGTTTCTCTCTGACGTGACTGAAGGCCGGGCCAGAGAATTGAAGCTGCCCGAAGTGCGCGGCGCGGTGGTCGGTCAGGTACTCAGGGACAGTCCGGCAGAGAAGGCCGGGCTGAAGGCCGAGGATGTCATTCTGACTTACGAGAATGAACCGGTGCAGAACGCCGCCCAGGTCTTTCGCCTGCTGACTGAAACGTTGGCGGGGCGCACCGTGACCCTGGGCATCAGTCGCGGTGGCAGTCGGCTGAACGTTTCTGTTGTGACGGGTGAACGTCAGGCCGCATCCCTTAACAACCGGGGCCGCGATGAGCGCGATCTGCTGCTCGAACAGGCTGAGAAAATGACC
>CAYWDW010000509.1:0-4824 GCA_964457105.1 uncultured Heliobacteriaceae bacterium | reverse complement strand
GCCCGAAGATTTGCGGCTGAGTTATACCGGATTGCGCGCCCGCCTGCGGCCTGAATACGATCACGCCTTCGCTGACTTTGTGATCGAACGCGACCCGCGCGCGAACGCCTCGCGCGGCTGCTTGACGCAGGCACGCGCTTTCAGGAACTCGGTCTGCTTTCAGCGCAGCTCGACAAGCTCAAAGCGCAGGGCCGCGAGCCGGATGAAAAACTGAAAGCGGAAATGAATCGGGTGCGCGCCGAATATGAACGCCAGCTTGATGCCAGGTTCGCCGCTGCGCAGGGCTTCGTTGACGCCGTGATTGCGCCCGAAGAGATCAGACCCGCGCTTGAACTGGCTCTGCACACGGCGCTCAACAATCCGGGCGCGCACCTCGGACCATTCCTGTTGTAAGCTTCACAAAGCTCCTGACGACAAAGACCCGAAGTCGGCTGCCGTCGCCGGCTTACGGGACCGGACGCATCGCCGGAGTGTTGTCGCCCAGGACGACACTGTCGCTGGAAATGGCTCCATCGCTCATAATCACGCCGTCAGCGAGCACCACGCCATCGGCCAGCATCACGCCGTCAGCGAGCATCACGCCGTCGGCGAGCACCACGCCATCAGCCAGCACCACCCCGTCAGCCAGCACCACGCCGTTTGTCGTCACCGGCCCGGCGCTTTTCTGCACGTCGGCGGCAACGACGGAAGCATCAAGGCTGAGCACTCCGCTGCTGAGGCTGGTCGCATCTGAGAGCAGCGCGCTCTGAGCATAAATGGCCTGCCAGTTAGTCATCAGCGCACTGCCATACAGGAAGCAGTAATCAGCCATCACGGCCTGGCTCCAGTAACAGGTCTCCCCGGCAATCGTGCTGGCCTGGAGCGCCGGCAGCGAGCCGTTGAGCATCGCCGCGCCGTTGGGCAGCAGCGCCGCGCCGGGTTGAATCATCCGCGCCAGGCGAATTGCGCCGTCGAGGTTGAGCTGACCCGCGCCCTGCGCCAGCGTGCTGACGCCCTGAATCGGCTGCGCCGTGTAAGTCAGAATCGCCTTGACCAGATTCGGCGTCAGATTCGGATTGGCCTGCAGGAGCAGCGCCGCCGCTCCGGCCACCACTGGCGCGGCCATCGAAGTGCCGCTCAGATACATCGTTTTGGCGCTTTTGTCTGAGGTTGAATTGGTGTCGAGCGTCGGTCTTTGCCCGATCAGCTTGTTGGGCAGCAGCGCCGAACGCGGATTGGCCGATTGCGCGCCGATCAGTTTGTTGCCCGGCGCAATCAGGTCAGGTTTGATCAGATTGTCAAAACGCTTCACGCCCTGGTCATCGGTGTAATAACCGCGCGTCGGCCCGCGTGAACTGTAGGACGCCACCGCGTCATCCGACCTGCTGTCAGTGCCGAAGGTGTTGCTTGCGCCTACCGTAATCACCGAAGGATCGGAACCGGGCGAGTGAATCGCGCCGTAAATCTGCTGGCCCTGCGAATTCTTGCCGTCGTTGCCGGCTGCCGCGACCACGACGATGCCGGCATCGTGCGCGCGCCGCGCCGCCAGGCACAGCGGATCGAGCTGATAGCTGTCAGTCGCGATGGTGCCGAGACTCATGTTGATGACGCGAATGTTGTAAGTCGCCTTGTTGGCAATGCACCAGTCCAGCGCGGCAATGATCGAGCTGGCCGCCCCGTGACCGACATCATCCAGCACGCGCAGGTTGATGAGGTTCGCCGCCGGGGCAATGCCGGCATAAGCGCCGCCCGCAAAATTGCTGGCACCAGCCGCGAGCGATGCCACATGCGTGCCGTGCCCGTTGGTGTCGCCGGAGATGTTGTCGCCCGTGAAATCCTGGCTGTAAACAACCCGCGTATTCGCACCTTTTTTGAGCAGCTGATGAGTGTTGTCCACGCCGCTGTCAAGAATGGCAATGCCAATGCCCGCGCCATCGAGCGTCGTGTTGTTGATGACGTCGCGCACCTGTGCGGCGGCTGCCGTCTTTTCCAGATGGCCCGCCGAAGCCAGCTCACGATCAGGGCTGACGTAAGTGAACAGGTCGCTGCCTTCCAGTTCACTGATGCGATTCGATGGCAGTTCGGCAATCACGAGGCCGAAGGAGCCGTGAAGACGCTTCATCCGGCCACCGAGCGAGCGAATCGCGGCGCGGGCTTCCGCGTGAGTCGCCAGCGGATCAAGTTGCAGGATGACCGGCTGAGGCCTGAGCCTGGCCAGAATGCCTGCCCGTTTCTCAATGAAATTCTGCAGGTCCGCCGCCAGCCGCCGGTGTTTGCGGAGGCGGTTTTTGCCCTTGTTGTTATTGCCTGTATTGTTATTGCCTGCTGCCGTCGCATTGACGATTACTGCCTGAAAGATCAGCAGTATCATCAGCAGGGCAACAGCCGTTTTCTGAGGTACGCGCTTGAATTTCTGCAACATTGCCATCTCCTTTTCCGGCCTGCCGGAAAAACAATCGGTCAGCCCGGCGACTGGTCTGCCCATCCCGAAACCAGTCTGCGGTTAAGGGGCGCGGATTCGTTGCGGGAACTTCCCACTGCCGCAACGCTCCGCACCTGAAAAGACCCATGCCCGAACAATGCCGAGCGATCTCATCAAAGCGAAGGGTGTGCCGCTGCTGCTGATTCAGCGCGATGACATTGCAGGAAAAGGAAATGCTGCGATGGCAGGAAAACGAGTGACCGGTACGGGCGGTCATTTTTACTGGTCAGCGTGAATGACTGCCGGATTCAATCATTCACGCTGACCGGATGAGGCAGGCCGGAATGACCGGCTGATTTATTCAGGAATGATTTCTTCAAAATCGGTCAGCAGCGCGCAGACCTGATCGAAGACGGCGGTGGCATCGCGGCCCGGCCCCGTGTAATTGTTGGCCATCAGACTGAAGATCAGCATCTGACCGCGCCGCGTGGTGGCATAACCCGACAGCGAATTGACGTAAGTGAGCGAGCCGGTTTTGGCGCGCACGTTGCGCTCCGCCGGGGTGCCGCGCATCCGCCGTTCCAGCGTGCCGTCAACCCCGGCAATGGGCAGCGAATCACGATAAACCGCAAAGTGCGGATGCGTGGTCATAAATTCGAGCAGCCGCGAAGTCGCGCGCGGCGAGACGAGATCCTGCCGCGACAGACCCGACCCGTCGCGCAAACTGAGCGGGCGCGTGTCAATGCCAGCCCGTTGCAGAAAGACTTTCAGCGCTTCGAGGCCGAGCGATTCAGATGATTTCGGACGCCCGTAATCATCCAGCTCCGGCGGCGTGCTGATGGTTTGCGCGCCGCCCGGCTGAGCGCCGCTCAGGTTTGCACTGGCCGCCTTCTGTTCGCTGAAACGCACGCCAAGCTGACGCAGCATCATTTCGGTGTGCAGGTTCTGGCTTGGCTTGTTGATGACTTTGAGCAGCACCGACAGCGGCTGTGACTGCAGGCTGGCCAGTTCGGTCAGCTTCGTTTCGTCAAACGGCTCAGTCAGGCGCGCGATGGCGTCAAGGTGTCGCACGCGGCCTGTGATGGTGACGCCGCGCCGCTGCAACGCCTCGCGCAGCAGCGTAGCCGCAAAGCTGGCCGGATCGTGAATCGAAAGATCAACTTCAAAGGCCTTCGCCTTTGCCGGGATCGAACCGAAGAATTCAAACGTGCTGGTTTCCAGCGTGCGATTGGCGCCAATGCGCGTCTGCCCGCTGGCGCTGGTCGTCGCGTGATTGACGATCCTGACGTAAGCCGTCTGCGGGCGCGTCGTAATCACCGGCGGCAGTCCGGCGCGCGCCGCCGGAGTCACGACAAAAGTCAGCGCATTGTCGTTGACCGTCAGCGCACTGACGGGCGCGCCGTAATAAAACATCAGGTCATCCCATTCCCACGATGCGCCGCGCCCGTCGGTCGCAAAGTAACTGTCATCGCCAATCAGGTCGCCGCTCACGGTTCTGATGCCGCGCGCCCTGATCTGCTCCGCGAGCATTTCAATCGCCGTGATCTTGTCGGTGCGGACGAACTCATCAATTTTGCCGTTGATGCCGGGGCCGTCGGGATTCTCAAACCGCGCGGACAGGTTCGGGTCGCCGCGCCCGTATAGAATCAGGTTGCCGCGCAGCACGCCGTTGCGAATGTCGCGCTTCGTCGCATAGACCGAAGTTTTGAATCGCTGATCCGGCCCGAAGGCATCGAGCGTCGCCGCCGTCGTGTAAAGCTTCAGATTCGACGCGGGCGCAAAGGTCTTGTCGGCATCGCGCTCAAAGACGACGCTGCCTTTGCCGGTGATGACGCGCACGCCGAAGCGCGCAGCGGTAAACTGCGGCTGATCGAGCAGCGCCGCAATCCGCGTCTGAAGTTCCGCAACCGTCTGCGGCCTGGCCGGAGCCTGCGCCGCCTGCTGCGCGAGGACCGGAGCAAGTGAAAGCTGAAAGATCAGCAGCGCGCTGCTGATGAGTTGTCGTGTCTGTCGCATCGGAAAAATCCCTGGTGAAGGTCATGAAATCTGCTTCAAGCTGAAACGCACAAATACTATCCTGGCGGCCTCAGCATTGCACAGTCCCCGCCACGCTGCCCTGCTGCCTTTGCTGAATTCGCCGCTGATGGTGATGACTTTCATCACCGGCTCTGATGCCGGTGATTTCAGCGACAGCCGAATCTCTTCACGCTGGCGCTGTCGCATACTATACTCGCCATCGTCACCGTACACAGTTTCCCGCGCGCCTGGCTGCACAGCATGAAAGTCGGGCCGGGACACTTCAATTTCTGAGCAGGCAGCACAACTACTGAGCAACACGCATCGGCGGGAATCAGCACCGGTGCAGTACCGGGAGCGGTAGCGACCGGGTGCTGGTAAAGAGGATTGCTCACCAGCACCCGGTC
>CAYWDW010000508.1:0-4826 GCA_964457105.1 uncultured Heliobacteriaceae bacterium | reverse complement strand
CTGGATGATCAGGTCGGGATAGTCACGGCGTAACCTCACCTCTCGCGGCTGCTCCTGTCCCGGCCAGACATAAGGGAAGATCAGCCCGGCGTAATCAGTCCCGTTCTTCGGTTGCCTGCCAATCATCGCCGCGCCTGCAAAAGTATCCACGCGATAGACGCCCGCTTTAATGGCAAGCTCCGGCCTGATGTAAGAGCGGGCAAGATTGTCAAAGTCCGCTGGCTGAAGATTGGAATTTTGCGATGTGATCGTTGCGGCTTTTGTGGTAGTCTCAATCATAGTTTTTGTTTGGTAGAAAGCCCGTGATGTTTTGAGAGACTCACGGGCTTTCATTTTGCCCTTTTCGGTTCCGGCCTGATGAAACTTCACGCCTGGAAGCTCACCATTGCATTTTTCCGGCCTTCCCCTTGTGAGTACATCTGCTGATGGCGATTGAAGGCTGTGCGCTGAACGCTCAGGGATTGATTCACGCGCTCACAGCCTCTGATTGTCCGTTGTCCCGGACTGGGACCTGCCCGGCATCCGGTCCGGCCTGGTTCGGTGCGGTGGTTTGTGCCTCTGCGCCTTCGCCTGCGCCTTCGGTGGTCAGCGCATCCTGCACGGCCTGGGTCCAGGCTGTGACGTGCGGCAGCGTGATGATGTCCGCCGCTTCCGGCAGATGCTGTGACAGCACGCGCAGCGCAATGTCAGCAGGCAGATTGATGAATCCGTCAACGAAAGCCTCAGTCTGCGGATACTGCGCCTGAAAGTTCACCACGTAATCAGCCATTGCCTGCGGGTCGGCCTGTTGCTGACAGGCTCCAAGCAGATTGCGTAACAACGCCTCTGACGGCGTGAGCCGCTGCGCTGGTTGTGCAGTCTGTGGCGGTGCGGCCTGTGATGGTGCGGCCTGTGCTGATGCTGGCGTTTCAGCCGCGCTGCCCGGTGGCGGTTGATTGTTCCCGCTCAGCTTTGCCAGCAAGTCGGGAATGGCTGGCGCAAGCGCGGCCCCAAGCTGCGGCATTAGCGCAGTGACGGCCTGCAAGCCAAGCTCTTCCCAGAAGCTCCGCGCTGGTTCCTTCGGCTCCGGGATTTCTCCCGTAAACAATGCGCTGACCTGTGAGCGCAGTTGCTTCATGCTGTTCGGATTTTCCATCAGCATTTTGATGACCATCAGTGTCGGGTCAGGCTGCGCCGGTGGCGCAGTCGGCTGCGCGGGTGGCGCGATGGCGGCCAGCAACGCCCGCGCTTCCTGCACCTGCTCCACCAGGGTTTTCGCTGGTGGCTGAAGCTCACGCGCAACGGTCAGCATTTCGCGCAACATTCCTACCTGCGCCTGCGGATTGCTGGCGGGTAAGCGCGCCTGTTTCTGCGCCTGCAATAGTGCTGCGGCAATCTCAGTGACGCTGCCCTGTTCTGCGCCTGCGGAAAAGTTTTCGACTACATCAGACAAGCCCGGCGTTCTGGTTTCTGCAATGTAAATTGCCTGCGGTTGCAGGCTGTCGCCGTTCGGGTCCACGTCAGCGGCCCCGAACATCCGGCCCTGCTCATTGCGAAACTCGACGCGGTATGCGCCCGGCCCGGCGGTGCGCTGGATCAGTTCCGGCAGATATGCGCCCGCTGCTTCCGCATAATCCAGCGTCAGCACATGCTCACGCTGTCCGGGTTGTAATGGGTTCGTTCCGTCAATGGAACGTGAAATAACAACTTTGGCAGGCAGCACAACGGTTGCTTTAGCTGCGCGCTGTCGTGGTGTTGGTTTCGGTGGTGGTGTGGCTTTGGTGCTGGCTTTTTTCACGGTCATTGCCTCTGTGTCTCCCTGATGAGTCCCTGATGAGTCCCTGCAAGGCTCCCTGATGGTGTCCCTGATGAGTCCCTGCTATTCCCTCTGTCACCGTCTGGCCCGGCGGACCTGACGGCCTGCGCCTGTGCGCGTGCGTGGCGGTGGTGGTGGTGGTTGCTTCAGGTAATCATCAACTCCCGCCGCCACCATCAGCACGCCCGCGCCGATCAGAAAATACGGCCAGTTTTGTTCAATCAGCCTGCTGACGCCGCGCGCAAAGGTGACGCTGGCATTCAGGAGCTGCGCTGATGGTTCCGGGAAAGCTGGTTGCACGCTCAGTGCTGAGGTGACTGGCTGGCAGGGTTCATCAAACACAGGGACCGCCTCATAGACTGGCCCGTCATCAGGGTCACGCTGGTTCTGGTTCATAAGGTTCACTCAAAAGAAAAAGGGATGGTCTGCATTCCATCCCTTCAATTGCAGCGCATCAGGAAGCCCTGAAACGCCGCAATCTGGTTGTGTCATTCCGAACGATGAATGCAGACGCATCGCTCAGAATCAGGCGGCTATCGGCATTGCTGGCGGGTCGTCATCCGGTGGCCATAATCAATGCTTTTTGCTACTGACAAGAACCAGCACGACAACAAGAACCAGACCGCCAATTACAAGGGTCTTCGTATCAATCTGTAGACCGCCTGTAATACCTTTCGGACTTGCGTTTGCGCTCAGTTCAATGCCGTCCTGATTTTTGGTCGGGACTGGCGAGCCTGATTGTGTAATCAATTGCCTGTAACGTGGATCATCGGGGCTGATGTAATCACCCTTGCCATAGGCAGCCCCCAGAACATCAAAGCCCCTTTGTGCTGAAGTCTGAAGCAGCGCGTTCCAATCAATTCCACCTGACTGAGTGACTGGAAGGAACCCGTTATTATAAATATCCCGGAGAGACATAGCTGACCTCCATGAATGTGCCTGAAAACGGCTTGACTGAGTGCCTGGAAGGAACCCGTCATAATAAGTATCCTGGAAAGACATAGCTGACCTCTTTGATTACGTCTGAAAACAGAAGGCCAGGCACCAGCCTGGCCCGCCGCAGGTTAAACGGATTCATTATCGGAATCCGCATCATCATCGTCGCCGTCGTCATCTTCTTCGCCGTCGTCGCTGTCATCGTCATTGAAGACCGCTTCAATGGTTTCAAGTTTTGCGCGCAGTTCTTCGTTTTCTTCTTGAAGCTCGCTGATTTCTCTTTCCAGAACTTCAATTGCTTTTCGTGCCATTGCTCTTGTCCTCCTAATGGGGTTCCCGTTGATGATTTCCCACCCGCGCCGCGCCGCATATTCGGCAGGGCTAAGGTCGGCCAGGTCATCGGCCAGGTCGTCATCATCAAGCAGCGTTTCAGCCGCTCTGATGGCCCTTCCCTGTGCCGTTTCCACCTGTTGAATTGTACGTTTTGCGTTTCGCATCACAGGGCAGACACTAAAACAGGTCTGCATTTTTATGGCGTGACAAAATTGCCCGGCATACATTTGTCCTTTTAGTCACGTCATCGTTTTTCCAGGCGTTTCCGTTTCCGTTTCTGCCGTGCGGCATCCCCCAAAGCTTTCGCCGCCTGTATCTGAGGCCAGGATAGCGTTGCATCTTTGGGCAGGTTGTAGATTTCTCTGTAAACGTCGTGCCAGATGAAGCGATAGCTTTTTCCCTGCGCCTTCATCAAACGTGCATGAATCCGCTGTGCCTTAAGCATGATTGAGTCATCCGCCGTGTCTTTCGGCCTGCCAATCTTTGGCCTGAGTTGAGTGCGGATGTAGTCCCAGAAACTTTGTGCAATCCTGGCAGCCGTGTAACCATGTGATTCAGCCGTTTTCCTCCAGTCTTTATCAAGCACAATCTCTTTTACTGGTCGCGGCGTTGGATCGGTGCAGATGTGGTAAGCAAGTAGCAGATGCTTCGGAGCCGTGCTTTTGATGCCGCCAACAAATTCCAGTACGATAAAATCCCCGCGTCCATATCGGCTGAATATGAATTTTGCGGGGTCTTCTCCGCCGACAATTTCAACCCCTTTGCGAGGCAATAACTTTCCGTCTTTAACCTGATAAATCTTCCATCTCGTGCTGCTTTGTTCACGGTTCACCTTTTCAGAAACAGCAGGCTTCTCTTTCTTTGGCCTGACTGCCAGTTTCGGGAAATTTTCATCGCGGGAATCTGTGTAAATGCCGCAACCTGAACCTGCACAGAAATACCCATTGACTTCTTTTGAAGAAAACTCACTAATCACAATTGTCATGCGGAATCTGTACGCCCCTGCCTGGTGACACCTGGGACAAGGGACCTCCGCAGGCCACGCTAGCGGAATCATTACCGTCATGCTGTTCCTCCCAAGCTGGCGGTACGCTGTTGTTATCCCGCCATGCAAAAAAGCGGGAAAGCGTTTGAGCCTTCCCGCCGCGTTGTTTTCTCAGTCAACTATGCTGCTTCGTCTTCGTCTTCGTCCAGCTTGTGCCAGCAACTGGCTTCAGTCAGCAGGGCAACATCCGCGCCCGTATCATCAGACACTCTGATACCGTTGGGCAGGTGATGATCGTAACCAATGGTGATGCGGTCAGCCCATTCTTTCACCGTCGTGCCGCTGCTGATCCTCAGTGCCGCCTCGCGCTCCTGCGCCTTCATCGTCAGGCGCAAATCGCCGTTCTTGTCGAACAGTGCAAAGCTCGTTTCTTCTGTCCCGTCTATTCCGCCCTGAGTCCTAAGCAATGCCCGCTGCTGACCTGCGCTGTCTGTCAGCACGATTGCCCGCGCTTCAATCCTTCCGGCTGTGATGGTGTCTGCGCTGATTGCAACGGGCAAATCTTCGTCAGCCTTAACAGCGGCCTCTAGCTGCATGTACATCCGCAGTGTCGCCTGTTCGCTGGCCTGCGCTCGCTCAAGCTCTGCCTGAAGTCGTCCGACTTCGATAGCCAGCCTGATAATGTGGTCTGTTTCTGTCTGAGTCTGTCGGGTTGCGGTTGAAGGGAAGTAACGCCACAGGTTAGATTTTCGATCAGCCATGATTCATCTCCTTTGC
>CAYWDW010000507.1:0-4835 GCA_964457105.1 uncultured Heliobacteriaceae bacterium | reverse complement strand
TCTGTTCCGTACTCTCTCTTCCTGTTCTTCAACTGCTGACTTAAATCTGCCGGGTCACAGGGCCAGGCTGAGCGTAGCACAGTGTCGCACCGATGCAAATTCAGCGCGCCGCGCGAGCGCCACGCCTGTTACTTGCGAAACCGACTTCGGGTTGTTAGCTTGTCCGGTATGCAGAAGATTATTTCAGTGGTTGTTTTTGTCTCTTTATTCGCGCCGCCCGCATTGGCGCAGCGCAAAACCACCGTGCCGAACAAACCGGTCCACGTTGCGCCGACCGCGACCGCGCCGACGCCAAATCCGCTGCACGATGCGGACCGGCTGTTTTCACACGGCGAAGACGTGGCGCGCGACCGGCAATCATTATCGCTGCTTGAAAACGCGCTGGCAGCGGATGCGAATAACTATCAGTTGCTCTGGCGCGTGGCGCGGTCGTGTTATTACGTGGGCGATGAAGCGCCGCAGGCCGACAAGCTGAAATATTTTGAGCGCGGCATCGCTGCCGGACAGAAAGCCGTCGCGCTGCAACCCGGCGGCGTCGAAGGCCATTTCTGGCTCGGCGTGGCTTATGGTGGTTACAGCGAAGTCAAAGGTGCGCTCAAGGCGCTGCAAACCGTCAAAAAGATTCGCGCCGAAATGGAAACTGTGCTGCGCCTGAATGATCGTTACGAAGACGGCAATGCTTACCTCGCGCTCGGTGAAATGGATCGTGAACTGCCGCGATTGTTTGGCGGCAATATTTCGCGGTCAATTTCATATCTGGAAAAAGGCGTGAGCGTCGCGCCGAAAAACACCAGCCTCAGGCTTTCGCTGGCGCAATCTTACCTGGACGCGGGCCGCCGCGATGACGCGCACCGGCAGTTGCAGGAAATTCTTCAGACGCCCGTCAATCCGGCGCGGGCCAGAGAGCAGCGTTCAGTGCAGGAGAAGGCGCGCAGGCTGCTCAGCCGCTGACGCAGGCAGCAACAGATTCAATGTCCGAAAAATCCGATACCGAAAATCAGGCAATCTGGCTGCGGCAATGTCGCTGTGGCTTCAACCGGCATCATTACCTGGTCGAACCGGTCTGTCAGTATAACTGGTGGGGCTGGGTGCGCCTCGCGATGGGCGTCACGGCGCATCCCGTCGCAGTTGGCTATCAGTGCCTGCAATGCGGCGAAATCATCGAAACAACCACCGATCCCGAAGTCTTGCGCGAGCAGGTCTGAATCCGCCATGAAAGCTCTGCGATTTGAAAATAATCAGTTGCAACTGACTGACGCCTGCCTGCTGCCGCAACGCGCAGGCGAAGCCCTGGTGCGCGTCACCCTCGCCGGCATCTGTCACACCGATCTTGAACTCATTCGCGGTTACGCAAATTTCAGCGGCACGCTCGGTCATGAATTTGTCGGAGTCGTGACGGCTTCACCAGACGAAGCACAGATCGGACAGCGCGTGACCGGTGAAATCAACGCGGGATGCGGCCAATGCGAATTCTGCCAGGGCGGCGATGCGCGCCACTGCCTGAAGCGCACGGTGCTGGGCATTCGCGGACGCGACGGAGCCTTTGCCGAATACCTGAGCCTGCCGCCGCAGAACCTGCGGACTGTGCCTGACCGCATCAGCGACCATCAGGCCGTGTTCACTGAACCGCTGGCCGCTGCCTGCGAAATTCTCGATCAGGTGGCAATCAGGCCTGTGCATCGCGTGGCGGTCATCGGTGACGGCAAGCTCGGACAATTGATTGCGCGCGTGCTGTTGACGACCGGCTGCGAATTGACGCTGATTGGCAAACACGCCGATAAATTGCGGCTCGCCGCGCGATCAGGCATCGGCACTGCCGAACTGCACACGCTCAAACCCGATCCGGCCCGGCGCTTCGATTTTGTGATTGAAGCCAGCGGCGCAGCGAGCGGCCTGCCGCTGGCGCTTGAACTGGTCAAACCGCGCGGCGCAATCATGCTCAAATCAACCTTCAACGGCGCCGTCGCCCTCGACACCTGGCGCATTGTGGTAGATGAAATCAGCGTCATCGGTTCGCGCTGCGGCAGATTCGATCAGGCACTGCGACTACTTGAATCCGGCGCCGTGCAGGTCGAAGATCTGATCGCCGCTGAGTTCCCGCTGAACGATGGCCTCGCCGCGATGCAGCGGGCGCAGGTTCCCGGCACGCTGAAAGTGCTGCTTAAAATCTGAATCAGGTTATGTATCCCAAAGGCAATCTTTTCATTCCCGCGCCGCACGGTCAGCTTGAAGCGATCTATCGCCCGCACACGGATGCAGCGGAGCGGGTCGCGCTGGTGCTGCACCCACATCCGCAATTCGGCGGGACGATGCACAACAAGGTCGTTTATCGCGCCGCCCAGGCTTTGCAGCAGTGCGGGTTCGCCACGCTGCGCATCAACTTTCGCGGCGTCGGCCACAGCACCGGGCAGTATGACGACGCGCGCGGTGAAACCGATGACGCGCGCGTTGCGCTCGATTACCTGCTCGCGCAGCAGCCGCACGCGCGCGAAGTCATCATTGCCGGATTTTCATTCGGTTCAGCCGTCGGGTTGCGGCTCGGCTGCGCGGATGATCGCGTGCAGCGCCTGATTGCGATTGGCGCGCCGGTCAAATATTACGATTTCGATTTTCTCGCCGCCTGCCTCAAACCGAAGCTGTTCATTCACGGCGTCAATGATGAAATCGCGCCGCTCGCGCCGCTTGAGCAAATGCTTGACCGCCTGCCGCCGGGCAATGACTTCCGGCTGGTGCGCATCGTCGGCGCCGGCCATTTTTTCGACGATCAACTGGCTGAACTGATGCAGGCCATTGCCGATTACGTGCAAATTTGACGGCAGGCCAGGCGCGGGGAAATCAGGCCCTGAACTGACGCGCATATTCACGCCTGAAAAGCTCCCGGCAATGATGCTGCGCCGGGTCCGGCGTGAAAATCCATGTCATCTCGTGGCCTGTGGCGCCTTTGTTTTTTCTCTTTCGTCCGGCGCGCAGCGCCCTTATCATCGCGTTATGCGCTTTCGTGAATTTCAGATTGCGCGGCTGTCGGGAGTGCCGCTCATTATTGATTACACCTGGCCGCTGGTGGCGCTGGCGCACGTCTGGCTGCTGGCGAATGTGTTTCTGCCCGCGCAGCTTGCGCACCTGCCGCCGCTGCCGCGCTGGCAGATGCTGGCCGGGGCGCTGCTGACGACGCTGCTGCTGTTTGCTTCGATCATCATTCACG
This sequence comes from uncultured Heliobacteriaceae bacterium, assembly GCA_964457105.1. Taxonomy (GTDB): domain Bacteria; phylum Acidobacteriota; class Blastocatellia; order RBC074; family RBC074; genus DASRDU01. Next base: position 1,633 of record CAYWDW010000507.1, on the reverse strand, counting down.
AACTGGCGCACGCGGGAGCGGCTAAACTGGAAGGCATCGAGACGCTCGAAATCCGGCTGCATTTTTTCGGCGGCTGGGCGAAGCTGGCTTCGCAGCCGCAAAAGCCGATGGCCGAATTTCGCATCGTCGTGATGGGGCCGGTCAGTTCCTTCCTGCTGTCGCTGATCTTTCTGGCGGGGCGACAAATTGCCCTGGCCTTCGACCCTGAACGGTCGCTGGGGTCAGAAATTTTCAGCTACCTGTTTCTGGGCAACCTGCTGCTGGCGATGTTCAATCTGCTGCCGGGGCTGCCGCTGGATGGCGGGCGCGCCTTTCGCGCCTGGTTGTGGCACTGGAAGAAAGATCATCTGGCGGCCACGCGCACGGCCACGCGGATGGGCGTGGCGCTGGCTTACATGATCATGTCGCTCGGCATCTACCTGTTGTTCAGAGACTGGAATCTGGCCTCAATCCTGGCAGCTTTCGGACTGGTAATCATGGGGTACTTTCTGAAAAGCTCGGCAGAAAGCGATTACCGTTACCATCGCATGCTGCACGATTATGACCAGGCCGTGACGCAGGCCGGACAGGCGAGCCGTGAGCAGTGGGACATTGCCGGGACGGTCGGCACGGTGATGAGTTCACCGGTCGTCAGTGTCGCGCCGGAACTGCGCGTCAGCGAATTTGTGGATCAGGTGCTGGCCAGTCACCGGTTCACCAGTTTTCCGGTCGTGCGCGACGGGCGCCTGCACGGCATTCTTTCGCTCGAACGGCTGCGCGCGGTGCCGCCTGACAAATGGGATCAGCTTTCGATCAGCGAAGTCATGCAGCCGGTGGACGATTCGCTGTTTGTCAGCGTGCGCTCATCCATCGAACACGCCGCGCACAAGCTGCGCCTCAATCAGCTCAGCCACCTCGCCGTGCTCGACAGCGACGGGTATCTGATCGGCTATCTCAGCGCCAAAGACCTCGCGCGGTAACGTTCCCCCGCGTCCCCTGCCATCAATGTTTTTCATCGCCCCGATAATCAGACATCATCTCTGCCGCCGGGTATGTTATGCTTGCCCCACCTGACCGCAGCTCGGCTTCAGGTTCCTGATAAATTATGTGCGGCAGACGGTGCGTTTGTCTTTGCTTCTGATTCAGGGCAGTTCAGGAAACTGTCTGGTCAGCAATCGGATTTTCACTCCTGACTATGCAGCAGTTCTGGGAACAAGTCTGGTGGTTTCTGCGCTCGCTGGAGTGGCTGAACCTGCTTGATATTCTGATCGTCGCCGTGCTGATTTATGAACTGCTCAGGCTGGTGCGCGGCACGCGGGCCGTGCAAATGGCGGTCGGGCTGGGCCTGATTGCGCTGCTGTATGAAGCGTCAAGCTTACTTGGACTGAGTACGCTGCAATGGGTGTTGCGCAATGTAGTCGTCTATCTCGGCTTTGGCGTGATCGTCCTGTTTCAGCGCGAGATTCGCAACGCGCTGCTGCATTTTGGCCGCAACCTGCGGATGCCGCTCTGGCATGTCAGACGCCGCGCCGCGGCGCACGAACAGCACTGGTATGATGAAGTCGTGCTGGCGGCCACCACCCTGGCTTCTGAAAAGATCGGCGCGCTGATGGTCTTTGAGGGCTGGACGCTGCCCTACACCGCCTTCAGTGAC